>JAUROA010000027.1 GCA_030835745.1 Alphaproteobacteria bacterium | reverse complement strand
TATCTATTTTACTTGATTCCAAATCAAATCCTCCACTTTTATGATCATAGAATGTCTTTTCAATGCAAAATCTATCTTCATATATAATTTGAGCTCTCCTAGTTGTAATTTCCTTAAGAGATGAGCATATGTACCATTTATTATTGAGGTCTTCTTCTTTTGATATAATGAATATTGTTTGTTTTCTTTCCCAGGCATTAATAAATAAATCCTTAAATTTTTTACAGCCATTTTTATTAGCTTGTATATTTCCTAATTTATCTATTTTTAATGCTTTTTTATCGTTAAATTTAATCAATAAATTACCTTTAATCCTTATTAAATAGTCAAATCCATTATCTAGGCATAATTTAGTAAATCGTTGATTACCAAACCCTCTATCCGCTACTATTAAATAAGAATATTTTTTTGATAAAACATGTTTTAAGCCCTTGATAAATGCAAGTTCCATCTTGGTTTGGCTATTTTGATTTTTTCTCTTTGGATATCTTCTTATTGTAAAATAAACTGGCACAGATCTACCAAAAAAAGGTATAGATGCATATAGAATTAGAAAATTATCTTTTATAGTTGTAAAATCTATATTTATCTGAATCTGCTTATCCTCTCTTATATATTTTTGCTCCTTCAGTAGTTTAAATATTAATTTCAAATAACATCTCCACATCGAATCTTCTATCAAAAAGTTCTTACTTGCAAAGAATCTGTAAACCCTATTTTCATTTGCCTTAAAGTTCTGTTTTGTAAAATAAGCTAGAGCACAGGTTATGCTTGATAAATTACAACTACTACAACGCATCATAGCAGGAATTATTAACGATAATCTACTGGTAAAATATTTGCCATATTTACCAAATATACTAGAAAAGATTTCCTCAAAATTCATTTGTAAGATAATAAAAATTAATATTTTTACTATCTTACAACCAGTATTTTATATGTCTATATTATTGTGGGGGAGTAAGTTACTTAGAGGCAATGAAGCACCTCAAGGTGGTAAGGATTGGAGCAAATTGTTTTCTGAAGAAGATAATGCTAAGAAAAAATTGGGAAATAAAGATGGTCCTTATGGCCCTTTGCAGGATAAAAATGGAGAATTCTATGCTATTAAAGGCATAAGGACGTTATTTGAAAAATTAGGTTATCTTGATAAGCCAAATACATCCATCAAATCATCGAAAGCAAGTAAAGCTAGTCCTCATAATGAAAAAGATGGTCCAAGTTGCGCTATCTCATAATTACAGAAAATAAAGTAAATTATAGATAAAGTAAAGAGTTGTAAATAAATTTAAGCTAGATCAATATTTATGGCGCACTCGAAAGGATTCGAACCCTTGACCTTCTGATCCGTAGTCAGACGCTCTATCCAGCTGAGCTACGAGTGCATGATAATGTTTATTTATCGTAATTTAGCTGAATTTGCAAATTCTAGCCAATCGCTACTTTCTTCTCGGCTTCTTTTTTATCGGCTTCTTTCTTCTCGGAATTTTTAGCAATTGTTTCACCGGTTTTCGCCTTGTTAATTCCAAGTTTTTCTCGAGTTATTTGGTCTATTTCTTGTGAAATTTTTGGGTTCTCATTAAGAAATTTTTTGACATTTTCTTTTCCTTGGCCAATTTTCGATCCGCCATATGCATACCAAGAGCCAGATTTTTCAATAATGTCTGCTTTAACAGCAAGATCGATTAATTCTCCATATTTTGAAACTCCCTCGCCATATATAATTTCAAATTCTGCAGTTTTAAAAGGAGGTGCAACCTTGTTTTTAACAACTTTTACTTTAGTTTCATTGCCTAAAATTTCATCTTGGTCTTTAATAACGCTACCTTTTCTAATATCAAGCCTAATTGAGGCGTAGAATTTTAATGCATTGCCACCTGTAGTTGTCTCAGGATTTCCAAACATTACACCAATTTTCATACGAATTTGGTTAATAAATATTACAGTTGCATTAGTTTTAGAAACTGTTGAGGTAAGTTTTCGAAGTGCTTTACTCATTAATCTAGCTTGAAGACCCATTTGATTGTCACCCATTCCTCCTTCGAGTTCAACTTGAGGTACAAGAGCTGCCACAGAATCAACAATAATTAGATCAATAGCGCCTGATCTTACTAATGTATCAGCAATTTCAAGGGCAGCTTCTCCATTATCTGGTTGAGAGATGATCATATCTTCAAGATTAATGCCAAGATTTTTTGCATATACAGGGTCAAAAGCATGTTCGGCATCAATAAAAGCGCAAGATAGACCAGCCTTTTGAGCTTCTGCAATTGCATGAAGAGTAAGAGTTGTTTTACCAGAACTTTCAGGTCCGTATATTTCAACTATTCTACCTCTTGGATATCCGCCAACTCCAAGTGCCACATCTAGAGCAAGAGAGCCAGAGGGTATAACCTCGACATCAATGACTGGTCTTTGTCCAAATTTCATTGCAGAACCTTTACCAAATTGTTTATCAATTTGTGATAATGCTGCTTCTAATGCTTTATTTCTGTCGCTCATTTTAATGTTATTAATTTATGCTAGGCTGGTTTTTGAATTAGTACTTGAAGAAGATTATAAAGAGTTTCTCCTAAAATTGCAGGGCTGTCAGCAACTATAATTCCAGCATCTTTCATAGTTGCTATTTTATCTTCAGCACCACCCTTACCACCAGATACAATTGCACCAGCATGACCCATTCTTCTACCTTCTGGGGCGGTTCTTCCAGCAATAAAGCCAACAATTGGCTTGAAACGTCCTTTTTGTGCTTGTTCTTTAATAAAAGCTGCTGCATCTTCTTCATCAGTACCGCCAATTTCTCCAATCATAATCATTGAATGAGTCTCTGGGTCTGATAAGAACATGTCTAAACAATCAATAAAATTTGTACCATTAACTGGGTCGCCGCCAATTCCTATACATGTTGATTGACCAAGTCCAACTTTTGTTGTTTGGTGAACTGCCTCATAAGTAAGTGTACCAGATCTTGAAACAATACCAACACTTCCTTTCTTGTGAATATGTCCTGGCATAATTCCAATTTTACATTCATCAGGTGTTATAACTCCTGGACAATTTGGACCAATTAATCTAGATTTTGAACCCTCAAGAGCTTTTTTAACTTTAACCATATCAAGGACTGGTATTCCTTCAGTAATACATACGATAAGTTCAATTTCGCTGTCAATTGCTTCAATAATTGCATCTGCTGCAAATGGCGGTGGAACATAAATTACCGATGCATTGCAACCAGTTTTTTGTTTAGCTTGACCAACAGTATTAAATACCGGAAGATTTAAATGAGTTTGACCACCTTTTCCTGGGGTAACTCCACCAACCATATTTGTGCCATATTCAATTGCTTGTTGCGAATGAAATGTTCCTTGAGAGCCAGTAAAACCCTGGCAGATAACTTTTGTATTTTTATTTATTAAGACAGACATTTTACTTATATTTTTAATTAACAGCTTCAACTATTTTAGAGGCTGCGTCGCCAAGATCATTTGCAGGAATAATTTTTACTCCTGATTCTGCAAGTATTTTTTTTCCAAGATTAACATTGGTTCCTTCTAATCTAACAACCAAAGGAACGCTAAGATTAACTTCTTTGGCAGCTTCAACAATACCATTAGCAATTATATCGCAACGCATAATACCGCCAAATATATTTACTAATATTCCTTTAACATTTTCGTCAGAAAGAATAATTTTAAATGCAGCAGTAACTTTTTCTCTAGTGGCTCCGCCACCAACATCTAAAAAATTAGCAGGAGATGATCCGTAAAGTTTGATTATATCCATAGTTGCCATAGCAAGACCAGCACCGTTAACCATGCAACCAATTTTACCATCCATTTTAACGTAATTTAGGTCGTAATTTGAAGCTTCAATTTCAAGAGGCTCTTCTTCGTCAAGGTCGCGTAAAGTTTTTATTTTTTCTTGACGATATAAGGCATTATCATCGAAGTTAATTTTTGCATCAAGACATATTATATCGCCCTTGTCAGTTTCTACTAATGGGTTAATTTCAATTTGTGAAGCGTCAGTTTTAACAAAAGCTTCATATAGTGCAAAAACTAATTTAGTGAATTTTTTTAATTTATCTCCAGATAAATTGAGCGCAAATCCTAATTTTCTTGCATGGCATCCTTGAATTCCAGATGCTGGGTCAATTACAACTGATATAATTTTTTCTGGAGTTTGTGCGGCAACTTCTTCAATTTCAACTCCACCTTCTGTTGATGCCATAAAAACTATTTTTTTTGTTTTGCGATCAACAACAGCAGATAAATAGAATTCTTTATTAATAGATGAGCCAGCTTCTATATATAATCTTTTGACTTCTTTGCCTTCTGGTCCGGTTTGATGTGTTACAAGAATTTTGCCAAGCATTTCTTTGGCATTATTTTCAACATCTGCATATGATTTAACAACTTTAACTCCACCAGCCTTTCCTCTACCGCCAGCATGGATTTGAGCTTTGACAACAAATATTTCATTGCCATTATCATGAAGTTTGTGAGCTGCTTTAAGAGCCTCTTCAGTGTTAAATGCGGGATAGCCTTCAGGAACTGGCACCTTATATTGAGCGAGTAAGCTTTTTGCTTGATATTCATGGATATTCATTTTTTGAATAAATTTATTTATTATTTATTAACTATATAAATTAATTTTTTAATATTTAATATTAATCTAGCAAGCTTAATTATTAATAATTTAACTTATAATCATTTTAATTTTGCCTTACTTATTTGTATAGTCGACAAATGTTACAATTAATGATTTAACTTATCAAGTTTCTATGTTAAAAAATATTTTAATAATGAGGTCATATCAAAGATCAAAATTATTTTCACAATATTTGATTAAAGAAGGTTATCATATTTATCACGAACCTTTATTTGATGTTGAGCAAATTAATTACAAAATTAACAATAAAAACATTATTTCGTCATTAATAATCACAAGTTTTAACTCTTGCAATACGATATTGTTAAATAAATTTGCCAAAAATATTAAAATATATGCTATTGGCAATCAAAGTTGTGAAATATTAAAGAAAAATGGTTATAATAATATTGAGGTTGCTCGTGATAGATCGGTATTATCTTTAATTAAAAAAATAAAGCAGGATAAAAATAGTAAAAATTATAAATTATGCTATTTACGAGGTCAAAATATAAGTTATGATTTAACGAAAGATCTAATCATGAGTGGTTACGACATATTTGAAGTTATTTGCTATAAAACAAATGAATTTAGATCTTTTTCTAAAGAATTTTTAGCCAATATTAAAGATATAAATTTTTTATATATTTTGCTATACTCGCAAAATAGTGCTAAAATTTTTTATAATTTAGCAAAGAGGCATAATTTAGTTGAAAAATTCAAAGAAAGTAAAATTATATGCTTTAGTAGTCAAATAGCAGATATGGTTAAAAATATTGATAATAATATGTGGTTTAATAATACTGAAATATATAAAAATATTAACATTATAAGAAATTATTATGATAAATAATAGTAAAAAAGAAGATATCAATACTAATCTTCAAGAAAATGGCAATGAAGAGGTTAAAGATAGCAAGAAATTAAATAGCGAGGATAATTTTGTTAAAAGAGGCATTATTCTAATAATTTTTATTATTATTTTTATTTTGATTTACTCATTTCACGAAGAAGGAAAAACAAAAAATATAAGCTATTTAGAAAAAATTTCAACTAAATGGCAGCAAGTAGATAATAAAGATTCTATTAAAATTGAAGCTGATAAAAATAAAGATGTAGATGTAGAGATTGCAAATATGGCTAATGAAATTGTTAATGATGTAATTACAGATGTTATTATTGATCAAGGATTATTTAGCAATAATAAAGAATATGTAGATGAAGATTTAAATAAATATAAATTATCTCTTTCTTATCTTAAATTCAAAGATAAATTATTATTAAATAAAGATTTATCAAAAGAATTTACATTTTTAAAAGATCAATTAATCAATAGTGGTTTTGAAGATGATATAACTAAATTTGAAAAAATTGTAAAATATTATCAAAATGACAAAATATTATCAGATAATTTTAAAAATATATCGCCAAAATTAATCGCAAGGGGCAGAAATAATCCAGAAGATGGATTTATTAATAAATTTAGATTTAATTTAAATAGTTTAATATTAATAAAAGGTTCAAAAAATAATAAATCATTAAGTAAAATTGAGAAATTTATTTTTTCGGCTCAAAATCTCTTAGAAGTTAGAGATTATAAAAATTTAATATCTGAGATTGATCAATTAGATGTTGCTTTTCAGGATATTTTAAGCAATTTTTCAAAGCAAATTGACGTCAAAATATTGATCGAAGAGTTTGATAATAAATATGTTGATTCATAGGTAATATAGCCGCTGCTACATCATCTTCAGTTAGATCTGTTTTAGAAGCTTCAAAATGAGTTTAGTTCTAAATATTTAATCCATAATTTGGTAATTTTTTCAGAAAGAGAGTTTTGCTCTATACGATAATGTAGATGCTGAAAGTCTATTTCGTCGATATTTTGATCGGGGTTGGCGCATGAAAAATAATATTGGATTTTGCCATTTTTTAATATTTTTTTCTGAAGACATTGTCCGCAAACTCCTTTCATCATGCATTGCATTGGTGAATTAAGATTGGCAATTGCATATTTGGCATTTTTAAAGGCTAAAATATCACCATCATGTCTTAATTTAGCAATTTGATCCATTAAATAATTATTACCAATAGTAAAGATTAGATCAATATTGATATTATTATTTTTGATAACATAATTTTTAATTGCGTCAATTATCTTGCCATGAAATAGCTGAGTATTTGGTGTATTATGGATAATTTTTGGCTGTTCATTTTCAATTGCCAATATTAGCTCAAGGCAAGATTGTTGCATTTTTGCTAAATTTGCTATCTCAATATTATTTCTAAATGCGGCAAAAAATATTACTTTACAACCATTTTTCTTATAGATTTGGGCTAATTTAGCAAGGGGTTGATTACCTCTTCCTGAGCCAATGAGAATTACATTTTTATTTTTAGCAATTTTAGATGCTTTGCCAGAAGGACCCATAAAAATACAGGGTTCATTGATTATAAAATTTTTGACTAAATTTGTCGAGCCTCCAGCTTCTATGATTATGCCAGTAATTAGCCCATTTTTACGATCAATATCAATTGCCGTGAGAGCTATTCCTTCCATTGCAATAATTTGGTCTTTAACTTTCTTGGCATGATAATGATAATTTTGTAATCTAAAAATATGGCCAATTTTACAATTTTTTGCCGCTAATTTTGCCTTAACAATAATTTGAATAATATTTGGTGATAATTTTTCAATTTTATGAATATGGGCTATGAAATCATTTGAAATTTTATTGTAAAATTCTTGAAAATTTATTTGTTTTTTCGGTGTGGATTCAAGAATATTAATAATTTCTTTTGATCCAATCTTAGCGCTAGCCATAGCTTTAACAACACTGCCTTCAAATTTAGGATGAAGATCGCCAAAAAAACTAATTGATTTATTTGATTCTTTTTTGGCAATAAATTGGTAATTTTCTTTTGATTTAATTGTGCTAAAGAATTTATCTTTAATATTTATATCTATATTATCTTGAGTTACTGGAGAAATATTTGGAGATGTTCCAGCGGCAATTATTAAAGATTTACACTCATATATTTCATTATCATGACATTTTATAGCTTTAATATGATTAAATTTATCTAAAATTGCTTTTTTAGGGGATTTTAATTCAATAAATTCAATTGATTGTTCAAAGGCCTTGATTAATTCTTCATGATTTTGACGATAGGCTGGTGATTCTTGGATTGTTTTACGGTAGAGAATTTTCGTTGGGATTAATTTTTTATTTTTAATATTTTTATAATCATCAAGAAATTCTTGAGCTATTATTTTTTCTTCTTCATTAAGGAGTGGCCAAATATTATCATGGCCTAAAATTTCATATTTTTTAGCAAATTTTTTTATTTGAGTAAAATAATAAGATTGCGCTTCACAGGCGCTGTCAATTGCTGTTAATCCTGCACCTATTACAATAATAGGTTGTCTAATTTGTAGATTAGTGAATAATTCTTCTTTAAAAGCCCCGGTTAATTGTAAAGACATAAGAAAGTCAGAGGCCAATCTTATTCCTTTGGCAAAATTATTTTCAATATCAATTATTTTTGGCTTTCCAGCGCCGATACATAATGCAATATGGTCAAAATTATAATGATTAAACGCTATTTGATCAGTTATTGACGAGCCAAATCTAATTCCTCCAAACATCTGGAAATTATTACGACGCTCCAATAGTAATCTAATAATTTTTAAGTAGTTTTTGTCCCATCTGACAGTAATTCCATATTCAGCAACCCCACCAAAGCCAGTAATTTGTCTTTTTGATAGTGGTTCATATATTTCATCAATATATTTTATTGGTTTGAAGTTGCATTTATTACCCATGAAATCAACTCCTGATATTTCTGGGTTTAGAGGTTCAATTTTTAGGCCATCAATTGCAATAATGTGATATCCTTTATTAAGTAAATTATGAGCAAGGCTGTATCCTGCTGGTCCAAGGCCGCATATTAATATTTTTTTATTAATATTATCTTTATGATAATGATTTTTATTAAAATTTAATGGGTTCCATCTAGTTAGCAAAGAATATATTTCAAATCCATAGGGTAGGGATAAAACATCTTTTAATATTCTGCTCTCAATTTGCGGTATATCAACAGGATCTTGCTTTTGATAAATACATGATTTCATACAATCATTACAAATTCGATGCCCGGTTCCTGCAATCATTGGATTATCTATTGTTGCAACTGCTAATGCTGCAATTGATAAGCCATTAGATTTGAGCAAATTCATTTCAGATATTTTTTCATCTAATGGGCATCCAGATAATATATTATTAATTTTGTTAATTTTGAAATTATTATTTTCACCAATACCTGTTCGACAAGAATCTTTATTTTGTTTATGGCAAAATATGCAATAATTAGCTTGACCAAGGGTTTTATTTAATGAAAATCCTTTATCGGTTAAATCAAAACCTCTTTCTTTAGGGTTGATTGTTGATTTTGATATATTTGATGCAAGATTATTAAAATCTAATTTTTTTGCCAAATTAAATAATGCTCCATCACTGTGAAAATCCTTGCCATCCTTGTGGTATAAAGCCCAGCTGCAATATTTTTTTAATTCAATATCTATAGGCGAGTCTATTATTTTTTGCGCTATTATTAATTCAATTTGGTCAATATCATGATTTTTAGATATTTTATTTTTTGTTAAATAGTCAAAGCCACTAAAATTTGGATATGATTTATCAAATTCTTTTGAAATTACCTTTTGAATATATGATTTTTTTGCCTGATAAATTATTGCTAAATTATTGTGATTAGCAATTAATGCATCATTTTGTTTTTTTATGTTAAATAAAGATACAAGAAATTCTTCAAGAATTATAGCAATTTCAATGATATCTTGGCTATTTAGAGAGTCAGAATTAATTAATTTTGCTATTTTGGGATTTTTGCTATGGGTAAATTCTATAAATTTATTATTAATTACAAGCAATTTATCTTCCTGATAAAGGTCGTTGAAATTAATATTAAAATTTAGTTTTTTTGATAAATTCTTTAACAATTTTTTCCTCACTAAATGCTATTTTTTTATCACCAATAATTTGATAATTTTCATGACCTTTACCAGCTAATATTAAAATATCATCTTTTTCAAGCTTTAATATTATTTCGTGAATGGCTTTTTTTCTATCTGCAATTTCAATAAATTTATTTTTGATGCAACCTTTAATTATATCTTTTCTAATTTGATTAGCATCTTCAAATCTTGGATTATCATCACTAATAATTGCAAGATCAGCTAAATTAGATGATATTTTGCCCATTTTACTTCTTTTTGATGTGTCTCTATTGCCACCACAGCCAAATAATATAATTAATTTTGATTTAGCAATTAATCTTGCTTGTTTTAATACATTTTCAATCGAGTCTGGGGTATGGGCAAAGTCAATATATATGCTAGCATTATTTTTAAGAGTGGCAATTTTTTGCATCCTTCCTTGCGCAGAATTAATTTTGGATAATTTTGGTAGTAATTCTAAAATTTGTTTATTATTTAAATTAAAATTATCTATAACTGATGATAAGGCGCAAATAATGTTAATTGCTTCATAATTGATAATAGTGGCAATCTTGAATTTATAATTTACGTCATTTATTATTAGAGATACTTCTTGATGGTCTTTATTTTTTACTATTGATTTAATTTTAAAGCTTTTTGCATTAACGCCATAATCAGAAATTTTAAGATTTTGTTTTGAGCATATTTTTGATATTTCTTGATATTCTTTAATATCAGCATTAATTATGGCTTTAGTACTTTTATTTGCAAATTTATTGAATAATAGCATTTTGCATTTGAAGTAATTAACCATATTTTTATGGTAATCAAGATGATCTTGGGTAAAATTAGTAAAAATTGCGCTATTAATTTCAATACCAGCAATTCTATTTTGATCTAAGGCAATGGAGCTAGCTTCAAACACAACATTATCGATATTATTTTTTTTAAAATTATTTAAGTTTTTATAAAGCGAAACTATGTCTGGAGATGTTAGGTTGGAATTTACAATATTTTTAAGATCTTTGCTACAATTTACTCCAAGAGTTCCAATTGAAGCACATTCATAATTACAGAAATTGATAATTTGTCTAATAAATTCTGCTGTTGATGTTTTGCCATTTGTTCCAGTAACGGCAAAAATATTAGATGGAATAGGGTAATAGAATATTTTTAAAAAATTGACTAATATTTCAAATATATTGTCACATTTAATAAAAATAATATTGTTTGAAGTTATTTTGCGCTCAATATCGCGATCACAAAATATTACACAAGCACCATTTTTAATGGCTTGATCGACAAAATCTGCGCCATGAGAGTTAATGCCAGGGAGGGCAAAAAAAATAGAGTTTTTTTTAACTAATCTTGAATCGATTTCTATTGAAGAAATAGCAGGGTTGAGATTGTTAAGATTTTCAGGAAATTTGTGATTAATTTTAGATAAAATATCTTTTAATTTCATGATATCAGAGCTTTGCTTATTTCTTGTTGAAAATTTCCAGCAGCAATTAATGGGTTTTTATTTTTAATTATAGGCCTTCCAACAACAATATGGTTGCTACCATTTTTTATTGCAGTTTTAACGTCGCATACTTGTTTTTGATCATCATTAGCAATTTTATTAAGTCTTATTGCGGGGCTAACAATAAGAAAGTCTTGTCCAAAATTATTGCGTATATTTTTTGCTTGAATTCCAGAAGCAACAACGCCATCAACTCCTGATTTAATTGCTAAATCTGTTTTTTTTATCACTAGATCTTCAATTGATATATTTTGCTCAAAACCCATCCTATATATATCTGAGCGATCAAGGCTAGTGAGAACTGTAACTGCAATTATTTTTGTCTTTCTCTTGTAAAGACATGCTGCCTCCATAATTGACCGATTAGCACTATGAATGGTAATAATATCGATGTGATATTGGCTTAAATTTTTAATGGCTTTACTTATAGTTTGGGGAATGTCATATAGTTTAAGGTCGGCAAATATTTTTTTTTCTTTAATTTTAAGCCACTCGATCATATTAAAAAAATCTCCAGACATCATAAATTCTAGACCAATTTTATAAAAATTGACCTTATCTCCTATTTGTTCCACTATTTTTTTTGCGCTATATATATCTGCAACATCTAAAGCAACAATTAGATTATCATTCATAATTTATTTTCACTACCTTGAATTAAACGAGTTATGTTATCTTTATGACGAAATAATAATAATATAAATAATAAAAAATAAAAGACATTATAGGCAATAGAATTGTAAAAAATAGAAATTATTATTGCCGAGAAAATTGCCGTAAGAGATGATATTGCAGAAATTCTAAATAAAATAAATGCAACTATCCAAATTAAAGAAATTGCAACTCCAATATATGGGTCAAGTGCCATTATAGTTGCAATGGATGTGGCAACCCCCTTGCCGCCCTTAAATTTTAAATAAATTGGAAATATATGACCAATAACAGCAATGGCTGCAACAATAATAAGAAATATTTCAAGGTTATCTGAGTTATAAAATATTAAGCGTGCAATTATTACCATAGCACCGCCTTTTAGACCGTCTAATAATAATGTGGCAAGTCCTAATTTTTTATTTGTAACTCGTGCTACATTTGTTGCGCCAATATTTTTTGATCCATGCTCCCTAATATCTATTTTAGCAAATATTTTACCTAAAAAAAGACCAAATGCTATAGATGATATAAGGTAAGTGATTATTAAGAATATTATTTGTATTATCATTTTGATATATTATTTATCCTTGGCGCTTTTTCTGAAATCATCAAGGGATACAACTTTTGCCGAGAGGTCAATTTTATCTTTTTTCTTACTTTTTGTAGTTTTTATTGCGCCAATTTTATCTTCTTCTTTGATTTTATTAATATTGTCAAATAAGTCATAATTCATACTGAATTTTAAGGCAAAATTCATAGAAGGATCAGCAAATGAAGTTATTGATTTATATGGTATTGATAAGTTTTCATATTTTCCCTTAAAGCTAAGAGATATTTGAAAGAAATCATCATGAACTTTCAATGATTTATATTGATATTGTATTGCAATAGTCATTTCATCTTGATATTGGTGCATTAGTTCTTGTGAGATTTTAACTTCAGGAAAACGCGTCATAAAAGTTATTACAAAATAATGATTTCCTGGAAGGCCTGTTTTTTCAATTTTTTTTAAAGTTTCCTGAATTACTGATCTCATAGAAGATTCAATAATATCATCATAACCTATTAAGTCCTGCATTATGTTAAAAATAAAATTAATTATAGTGTCTTTTTAAAAAGTGATTTTTTTTAGTCCACTAAAATTGTTTAATTTTCAAGATTTTTTGAACTTTTTTTAAGAGCCCGACCATTTCTGTTGACAGGTTGGTCGGAAAACCCCGATAAAATCACTATAGTTTATGCGAAGGCTTCTTCAGCATAAGCTGGCGCAAAATTATCATTTGCAAAGTTATCATTTGCATTTATTGTTTTTGAACGGATATTGTTAAATAACAATCGGCAGTATCTCAACCGAGCAAAGTTAATTTTTTTAGCATCTGTCGAAACTATGTCACCCCCTTATGTAATCCCCCTTATGTAACCTCTTATGTCACATCCTTATTTAGCAAGATATTAAAGAAATATATCTTGTAGATTTATTGGTAATGGTGGAGGTGTCGGGTACCGCCCCCGAGTCCAAATGGTTATTATAAATCAAGTTTATCGCTATAGTTTATTGCTAAACAATATAATTATAACTATATGATATGTTTTTAACAAGTATTAATAGCTAAATTATTCATCAATTAATTTATAAGAGCCAAATTTATCTTAATTTAAATTTGTCAATAATGTCATTAATTTTGGTGATATTGGTTTTAGTAGGGCTGCATAAAGGTAATCTAATTTCATTGGAACTGATACCTAAATATGAGGCAGCATATTTTACTGGAATAGGGTTGGTTTCCAAAAACATTGCTTGATGCAATATTGTTAATTGATCTTGAAGTTCTAGCGCTTCTTGATATTTGAAATTAGCGCATAGATTTTGTAGTTTTTTAATTAATTTAGGAGCTATATTGGCAGTAACAGAGATAATGCCATTTCCCCCCATCGCATTAAATCCAAGAGCTGTCATATCTTCTCCTGATAGATACATAAAGTTTTCTTTAGTGATTAATTTTCTTAAAGTGGCTATTCTTGCTAGATCTGAGGTTGCATCTTTTACACCAATTACATTTGTTAATTTAGCAATTTTAGCAATCTCATCATCGCTAATATTAATTACGCTTCTGCCAGGAATATTGTATAATATAATTGGTAGCTCAATATTGTTAATTTCTTTGAAATGTTCAAATATTCCTTGTGCTGTTGGCTTATTATAATATGGTGCAACAATTAGGCATGAGTCAGCACCAATTTTTTTGGCATAATTTGTCATCATAATAGCTTCACTGGTTGAATTTGATCCAGTTCCCGCCATAACTTTAATTCTTTTATTGGCAATCTCGACACATAATTTGATCATGGTTTTGTGTTCTTCGTGAGATAGGGTGGGGGATTCACCAGTTGTGCCACATGCAACAATGCCGTCAACACCACCTTCAATTTGATATTCAATTAGCTTATTAAGGGATTCTTCGTCAATTTTATTATCTTTAAAAGGAGTAATTAACGCAGTATAAGTATGGTTTATCATAATTAAAAAATATAATTGATTTTGAATTAAATACAAATTAACTTAGTTAAGTATAATTTTAATGTAAAAAAACATGCAAGATAATTCTTTGGCTAATAGTAATTTAAGTGGTGAAATAAACAACCAGTTACAGGTTAGTTTTTTTGATTTCAATCCACAGCAATTATTTGCTTTTGATAGTTCAACTCAACAATATATACCAATATTAATTTTTAGCATTATAGCATTAATGTTATCGATTTTTGTTTTGGCAATTCCATTTATTGTCAATAAAATGAAACCTGACAATGAAAAAAATTCTCAATATGAATGTGGATTTGACGGACGGGGCATCATTAGAAGTGATTTTGATGTGCAATTTTATCTAGTTGCAATTTTATTTATTATTTTTGATCTTGAGGTGGCGTTCTTATTTCCCTGGGCAATTTCATTAAGAGAAATAGGTGAATTTGGTTTTTGGTCAATGATGGTTTTCTTATCTGTTTTAACAATTGGTTTTATTTATGAATGGAAAAGGGGGGCGCTTGATTGGAAATAAAATGAAAATATCTAATAATATGTTGCAAAATATCAAGCAAAGTAGCCAAGACAATATCTTGAATCAATTTAGTGACGAGATTTCTAATAAAGGTTTTGTTACAGCGAAGTTAGATGACTTAGTTAACTGGGCAAGAACTGGTTCTTTGTGGCCAATGACTTTTGGGTTAGCATGCTGCGCTGTTGAAATGATGCATGCTGCTGCTAGTAGATATGATCTTGATCGTTATGGAATGATTTTTAGGCCATCACCAAGACAGTCCGATGTTATGATTGTTGCTGGAACGCTTACAAATAAAATGGCCCCTGCTCTAAGAAAAGTTTATGATCAGATGGCAGAACCAAGATATGTTATATCTATGGGTTCATGTGCAAATGGTGGAGGATATTATCATTATTCATATTCTGTTGTTAGGGGATGCGACAAAATTATACCGGTCGATGTTTATGTACCTGGTTGTCCACCCTCCGCTGAAGCATTATTATATGGAGTTATGGTTTTACAGCGTAAAATAAAAAGGACCGCAAATTTTAAAAGATATTAAAATGATTCAAGATTTAAAAGCCCAGCTAAAATATATCAGAGAAAATTCATCATTTAATATTATAAAATCTGCAATTTTTAAAGATAATCTAATCATATATATTACAGCTGAAGATTTGGTCAATTTTTTATATTTTCTCAAAAATGATGAGAATCTATCATTTAAGACCTTAATTGATATTTTTGGCGCAGATATGCTAGGAAAACAGGCAATTAGGTTTGAAGTTATATATAATCTTCTTAGTTATAAACTAAATAATAGAATTACAATTAAAGTTGCGGTTGAAGAAGATGAAAAGCTCTCAACGATTAAAAAAATATTTGATAATTGTTCATGGTATGAAAGAGAAGTTTTTGATATGTATGGAATTAAGTTTAACGGCAATAAAGACTTAAGAAGAATTTTAACTGATTATGAATTTAAGGGACACCCATTAAGAAAAGACTTTCCTTTAACTGGCTATGAAGAAGTAATATATGATGAAAATTGCAGAAAAGTTGTGTATCAGCCAGTAAAGCTTGAGCAGGAATATCGTGATTTTGATTTTTCAATGCCTTGGCAAGGTATGTTAGATAAAAAATAATTATAAATAATGTTTAAAATATATAAAGATAAAATTATCAATTCTTTTAAAAAATGTAATGAAGGAAAAGAAAATTTTAATATAGTTACATATTATTGGGGAGTTGCGGCATATTTTATTAATTTTTTTATTTTAGAGGCTTTGATAATTGGATGTGGAATTTACATTATAAATTTCATTTTATCTTTACTTATTTCACTATATTTTGCGTGGCATATATTTGCAATTAATCGTTGTAAGCCAAAAAAAGAATCATTATCTAATGTTAAAAAAATTGTCAATAAACAGCAATTAAGATCAGAAAGGCTGAAAAATATTTTTGATAAGATTTTTTTACGTAAATCAATTACAAATTTTAATCCGCCTTTTATAATGACAATTATTGATTTATATATTATTGCAAGCTATTTGAGTCGATTATATCGCTAACCATATTTAAAACTGCAATTGCGGTTTTTATTCTAATTTCGGATCTTGTTAAATTACCTAATTGCAATTTATTAGTGATTATTTTGTCATTATATATCAGGCATATATAGACCAATCCGATATTTTTATTTGTATTATCACTATTTGGTCCAGCTATTCCTGTTATACTAATTGCAATATTGCAGTAATTATATTTTATAAGACCTTTTGCCATTTCTTGAGCGCAATTAGCGCTTACAGCGCCATATTTTTTAATTATGTTAGGATCTATATTTAGTAGTTTGATTTTTGACTGATTAGAATATGTAATTAAGGATAATTCAAAAATTTTTGAAGCATTTGGAATTTCAGTTATAATTGTGCTTATTAATCCTCCGGTACAGGATTCAGCAAAAGATATTTTTAATTTTTTATATGTTAATTTATCTAAAATATTTTGTGCTTTGTCGATTATTTCTTGGCTAAATATCATAAATTAATTGATTGAAATAGTTTAATTATTAGATATTATTAAAATAAAGATGAGTTAAGTGAGAGTGACCCCGTGAGAGTGACCCCGTGAGAGTGACCCCGTGAGAGTGACCCCGTGAGAGTGACCCATATTAATGTATTTTGAGCTGCTATCTTTCGATCCTGACTCTTTAAATAAATAAAATGCCCACTCTCAAAAATTATTTTAAAATAATAATAGCAATATTCAAGTATCCAATTTAATCTAATTTAAAGATATTAAATATAAATGATACTTAAAGCCATCTATGATTGAATTTTAAACAATTTTTAAGTCAAAAAATAAACTCAAAATTCAAATTTTAATTCTTTAAAAGATAGCTTTTTATTATTAAATCTATATTTAAATTTTAATGATTAATATGAACTAAACAAATTTTTCATGTCATCATATGTTGCTTTGGCCAGAAAATATAGGCCACAAGATTTTAGCCAATTAGTTGGACAAGATATTTTGGTCAAAATTTTAAAAAATGCTATCATCAAAGATAAATTGCATCATGCTTTTATATTAACTGGAATTAGAGGTGTTGGCAAAACTACTTCTGCGAGAATAATAGCTAAAGCTATAAACTGCCTTGATGAAAATTCTGCTTCTAGTGCAATTTCATGTAATAAGTGCGAAAATTGTATTTCAATTGCTAACTCAAATAATCAAGATGTAATAGAATTTGATGCCGCTAGTAAAACTGGTGTTGATGATATTAGGGATATAATTAACTCAATTGCTTATTCTCCTGTAAATTCTAGATATAAGATTTATATTATTGATGAGGTTCATATGTTAAGTAACAATGCTTTTAATGCATTGCTTAAAACTCTTGAAGAACCTCCTGCTAATGTAAAGTTTATTTTTGCTACAACAGAAATTAAAAAAGTACCCATTACTATACTTTCAAGGTGCATGAGATTTAATTTGCGCAGACTTGATCAAAGTGAAATCATTAATCATTTGAAAAATATATTAGAAAAAGAGGGTTTTAACTTTGATAATTCAGCTTTAGAACTGGTTGCGAAATTATCTGAGGGGTCGGTTCGAGACTCTCTATCAATCACTGATCAAATATTGGCTGCAAATAATTATCAAAGTAAAATTTCAACTCAAGAAATTGTAACTTCTCTTGGGTTAAATAATAACATCGATATAATTAATCTCTTAAAATCTTTATTTGAAGGCGATGTAGGTAAATCGCTTGATATTTTTAATGAATTTTATTCAAAATCTTCTGATATAATGGGTTTAATGAAAGATTTAATGTCAATTACTCACGATATTGCGTTGTTAAATATTGATAAAAATTATAAAATCGACGCATTAAGCTCACAAGAAATTGCCATTATTAATCAAATTTCTAATGAGATTGATATATCAATAATAAATAGAATGTGGCAGATGTTGCAAAAAAATATCAATGATCTTAATAATTTCTTTTCAGGAAAGATTTTCTTTGAAATGTTGATTATAAGAATATGTCATTTAAAGTCATTGCCTAATTTGCAACAGCTTTTACTTAATGATAAATTGGAAGAAAATAAAGTTGCTTGCCAAAATAATAATATCAAGAATGATAGGGTAACTAGTTCTAATACTGATTCAGATGATCTTGTAAACGAGATCTTAAGAAATTTTGAAGGTTCAAAATTAATCATATAATTTATGGGGCAAAAATTAATTAAAATATTATGTGTTGAAGATGAAGAAGATATCAGAGAAAATATTGCTGATATACTTCGAGATGAGGGTTTTGAAGTATTTGAAGCATGTGATGGTAAAGATGGATATAAAAAATTTCTAGATATTTCGCCTGATATTATTATTTCTGACATTATGATGCCTGAGGCTGATGGTTATGATTTGCTAAAAATGGTTAGAGAGTCAGAAAATTCAAGGCACAATAATATTCCATTTATATTTTTAACGGCATTAGGTCAAAAACAAGATGTAGTTAAAGGGATCAATCTTTCAGCTAATGATTATCTTATCAAGCCAATAGATTTTGAATTAATGATTGCTAAAATTAATGAAAAAATCGCCAATGCTAGTAAAGTATCTCAGCAACATAAGAAAAATATTGATAATTTAAAAGTTCAAATGGCAAATATTTTGCCAAGTAATATCAAAAACTACCTAGATATTATTTCTAAGACTTCTCAAATTTTGATGGATGAACCCTATGGACCACTTCCTCATAGAAAATATATTAATGATTTTGAAAAAATATTTAAAAATTCAAATAAATTACGCGCCTCAATTGAAAATGCTCTTGATGATCAAGTTATAGATTATCGCTTAAATGTTAATGAAAATATCTTAAATATTAAAACTTTTTTCCTCGACTTTTTTGGGAGTTTAAATAAAAAATATAGCGATAATATTAAGTTAGATAAATCTGTTAATTTCGACGAATTGCCAAAAATTAAATGCGATCAATTAATAATTCACGATGTATTTAAAAAAATATTTACTACAATTTTTAGCGCAGATCTTAAAGCAAAAATTTTAGTAAGAGTCTTATTTGATCATTTAGACCAGGTTGTCTTTATATTTGATGCAAATTTTAGCAGTAAAAAACATAAATTAGAAACATTAATTGACGAAACTCTTATTGGCAAATTACTAGATCAGCAAAGTTGCTTATTTGAGGTTACTAATAATGAAGAAAATACTGCAATTTTAACAATACCCTCCTTCAGAGTAATATATAATTAGATGACAAACTCCACAATTTTAAAAGTATCTAATATTTATAAGCAATTTGCTAATAAAGTTATATTAGATGATGTAAATATTTCTGTTAAGTCAAATGATATTTATGGATTTATTGGTTTAAATGGACAGGGTAAAACAACATTAATTAAAATTATAATTAATCTATTAGATGCTGATAGTGGTGATGTGTTAATAAATAATGAGCCATCAACTAAGCCTAAAGCCAGACAAAAATTATTTTATTTGCCAGAAAAATTTCAGCCATCGCCTTATTTATCTGGATATGAATTTCTTAAATTTGCTTTGGGATTTTATCAAAAAAAACTAGATATTGATCACTGCCATCTTATATGTGATAATATTGAGCTTGATGTCAAGGCATTAAAAAATAATATCAAAAAATATTCAAAAGGCATGACTCAAAAATTGGGATTGCTAGCTTTATTTTTAAGTAGTGCTGATTTTGTAATATTAGATGAGCCCATGAGTGGACTAGATCCCAAGGCAAGAATTAATTTAAAAAAAGAGTTTATATCATATAAAAAGCTGGGAAAAACAATTTTCTTTAGTTCTCATATTTTATCAGATATTGATGAAATTTGCGATGAAATTGCGGTCCTTAATAATTCTAAAATTATTTTTGAAGGATCTCCTAAAAAATTTAAAAAAGATCATAAAGAAGATCATCTTGATAATGCATTTCTTAAGGCAATTTCTTAGTTAAATTTTAATTTTATTTTGTTTTAATATATAATATTGGCATTTTATATATCAAACTAAAAGCTACCTTTTATTGATTTTGTAATTTTTTTAAAAATGGTTTTTAGCATTAGAAACTATTTAGAAGCTATTTATTTTTTTCTTGATTTGTTTAGTGATATTTTTAATCTTAAATTTCTTCATTTTAATCATTTTAAATGAATAAATAGTAAATATGACAATTATAAATGGTAAAGAAATTGCCTCAATTATGAGGCACGATATAGCGCAGGAGGTTTCTATTATAAAAGAAAAGTTCAAAATTATCCCAACATTAGCTGTTATTTTGGTCGGTAATGATCCAGCAAGCGAAGTTTATGTAGGAAATAAAGAAAAAGCTGCGCATAGTGTTAATATGAATTCAATGCAATTTAAATTAACTAGTGACACATCTGAAGAGGAGCTTATAGAAAAAATTCATGAATTAAATAATGACAATAAGGTTCATGCAATATTAGTTCAGCTTCCTTTGCCAAAGCATATTGATTCTAAGAAAGTTATTCATGCCATTGATCCAAAAAAGGATGTTGATGGTTTTAATATTTTAAATGTTGGTAAATTATCAGTTGGTGAAATATCAGGAAATGATGCCGCGATTGTTCCATGTACGCCTCTTGGATGTATTCATTTATTAAAATCAGCTATTGGCAATAATTTAGCTGGTTTAAAAACATTAGTTATTGGTTCTTCAAATATAGTGGGAAGGCCTTTAGCAAGGTTGTTGATGCTTGAAAACTGCACAGTTACAATTGCAAATAGTTCAACAAAAGATCTTAAGAGTCATTGTTTAGATGCTGATGTGATTTTTTGTGGTGCTGGGGTGCCTAATTTGATTAAATCTGATATGATTAATGATAATGTTGTTATTATTGATATTGGTATAAATAGAATTATTGACGAAAATAATAAATCGCGATTAGTTGGCGATGTTGATTTTGATAATGTTGTACAAAAAGCTAAAGCTATTACCCCGGTTCCTGGTGGAGTTGGGCCAATGACAATTTCTTATCTTTTGCAAAATACAATTAATTGCTATTTAAAACAAATTAAAAATAACTAAAATGGCCAATGATATTGATCAAATTATTTCTCAGGCGAAGTCTCAGGCGCAGAATGATCAAATTTTAAATTTTATTAAGAATAATTTAAAGCTAATTATTGCAACATTATGCTCGATTATATTTTTAATTATTGCATCAATTTCATATAATATATATCAAAAAAATAAAAGTCTTAAATTTTCGAAATTACTTCATCAATCATATATTTATAAGCAAGATTTTGATATTGAGAATGCCAAAAAGACTCTTGAGTTAATTAATAAATCTAATGCAAAGCAAGAATTAAAGCTAATTGCTAAGTTAAAATATGCAGCAATTTTGATTGATGAAAATAGCTTTAGCAAAGCTTTTGAAATATATCAAAATATTGCTAGATGCACCTCTTGCGATATTTTTGTTAAAGAATTATCGCAATTACTTGCCATTAAATTATGGATAAATAACCAAAATTTACATGATAAAAATAATTTCATTGAATTATCATATAAATATTACAATCAGGCAAAATACTTATATAATAATATTGCTGAGCAATTAGCAATTATAGAAAAAAACAATAAAAATTGGCAAAAATCTCATGATTTATTTTATAAAATAGCAACCGATATCGAGGCGCCATCTGAAATAAAGCAAAGAGCACAAAATTACCTAAATCACATTAATCAATTTATTAAGTAATTTAAATGACTAGCTTTATCTCTAAATTATTTTTAGTTGCAATTATATTTCTTCAATTTGCTTGTAGCACTAATAAAGACCAGACTTATGATAAAGCAAAAGCAATATCAGTAATTAATCATTATAAATTAATAAAATCAGATATTGCCCCTAAAGTTAATCTTGATGATCAAATTTTATCATTATCTTGGAATCATATCGAAGATAATAATCAAAATGGTCGTGTAGGAAATTTTGTTAAAAATTTTACGCTTAAAAAGAAAAAATATTTTTTTCAAAATTATAAAAAAATTAACCTTAGCTATTCTTTCTTTAACAAGGATGTTAAATTAAATTTGCCAGTAATCTTTAATAATAAACTCTATGCATTAGATAATAATGGTAAATTATCATTAATTGATATTAAAAATAGTAAAAAATTATGGAGTAAAAAGCTTTTTAAGACTAGTTTTTTTATTAATAATTACGATCCCAAGATATATGCCAATAATAGCACATTATATGCTCATATGGGTAATAATATAATTAAAGCAATTAATTTAACCTCGGGTGATGTTATATGGACAAAAAAAATATCATCACTAATTATATCTAAGCCAATAGTTAAGGATAATATTTTATATTTATTGTCAGATGATAATAAATTTTATGCCCTTAATGCAACTAATGGTGATATAAATTGGGTTCATAAAACAATATCTAATCCAAATGTCATTTATGGATCTCCTGATCCTGTATTTTATAAAGATTATGTTATAATTTCATATTCATCAGGTGAAGTATTTGCTCTTAATAAGAATAATGGTCAGGAAGTTTGGAGTGATAATTTAAATTCCAGTAATATGATAAATTCAAATTACTACTTAAATGACATAGATGCTACTCCAATAATTATTAAGGATAAGTTATATATTGTTAGTAATTCTGGGATGATGAAGGCAATAAAAATCAATAGTGGTAAGGTTATATGGCAAAAAGAAATTGCTTCAATAACTAATTTTCATATAAATAAAAATTACATTTATATATTAGATAATGACGCAAAACTAATTGCCTTAGCACTAAATGATGCTTCAATAAAGTGGATCAAGCAGTTAAGAGCATTTGAAAATAATAAAAAGCCAAATAGTAAAATAATTTATAATGGATTGATAATGGCTGATAATAAGCTGATTATTAATTCACAAAATGGCGTTATGTTTTTCATTTCACCATTTAATGGCGATATTTTAGGTAAAATTAATCTTAATATTGATAATTTTCATTCTCCAATTATAATTAAAAATAAAATATACCTTATGGGCAAAAATTGGTATTCGCAATATATATTATCTTTTGAATAGATGTCAGAATTAAAAAATAATAAAAACTCACTAGCAGCTAAATATAATCATCAAGAAATTGAAAAAAAATGGCAGAAATATTGGCAGGATCATAAAATATATAAATGGCAAAATAATCAGCCAAAATCAAATAGCTTTATAATTGACACACCACCACCAACTATTTCAGGAGTGCTTCATATGGGTCATGTATTTTCTTATGTGCAAGCAGATTTTATTGCCAGATATCAGAGAATGTTAGGAAAGGATGTTTTTTACCCAATGGGTTTTGATGATAATGGACTGCCAACAGAAAGATTGGTTGAAAAAACTCTTAAAAAGAAAGCCAATATTTACGAGCAAGAAAATGGCAAAGGCTCTTTTGTTAAAAAATGTCATGAAATTGTTGATCTGGCTGAAAAAGATTTTGAAAATTTATTTAATGAAATTGCTTTATCAGTAGATTGGTCGCAAAAATATCAAACTATTTCACTAAAATCGCAGAAAATATCTCAGGCCTCCTTTATTGATATTTACAATAAAGGAATGGCTGAAAAAAAATTAGAGCCTGTATTTTGGGACATAGTCGACAAAACCGCATTAGCTCAGGCAGATTTGATTGATAAAGAGGTTGAAGGTGTAATGAATGATATCGAATTTAGCTTCAAAGATAGTAATCAAAAAATTACTATAATGACCACCAGACCTGAGTTATTAAAAGCTTGTGTTGCAGTTATGGTGCATCCTGATGATAAAAGATATCAGAAATTTATTGGTAAAAAAATTTTAACTGCACTTTTTGATGTTGAAGTGCCAATTATTGCAGATGATTTAGTGCAAATTGACAAAGGAACTGGTGCAGTTATGTGTTGTACCTTTGGAGATGAAACTGACATTAAATGGTGGCGTAAGCATAATTTAGAGCTAAAAATAATAATTGATAATAGTGGAAAAATAGAAGGTCTTAATATTAAGCAATATAAGGAGCAAATTATTAATCAATTAAAGGCCAAAAAATTATTATTGAAGCAAGAAACAATAATTAGATCAATTAAATGTGCTGAAAGATCGGGTGTTGCAATTGAAATACTTGTTGCGTCGCAATGGTTTATAAATATTTTAGACAAAAAACAACAATTAATTGCCAAGTCCAGAGAGTGTAATTGGTATCCTGATTATATGAGAACAAGGATTGAGCAATGGATTGAGGGTCTTTCATGGGATTGGTGTATTTCTCGTCAAAGATTTTTTGGAGTTAAATTTCCTATTTGGTACTCCAAAAGAAAAGGAGAAGAGGGTAAAATTATTATAGCTGATATTGATCAATTGCCTGTTGATCCTGAAATTGATCTTCCTTATGGATATGATAGAAAAGAAGTTGATTACGAAAAAGATATAATGGATACATGGGCAACATCTTCAATTTCGCCTCAATTATCAAGTCATGGAATTAGTAGCGATATTGATTTAGGGGAAAATGACAGGCATAAAAAGTTATTTCCTGCTGACTTACGCCCCCAAGCTCATGAAATTATAAGAACATGGTCATTTTACACAATTGTTAAAGCTCTTATTCATGAAAATACAATACCATGGAAAAATCTAATGATTTCTGGCTGGTGTCTTGCTGCGGATAAAACAAAAATGAGTAAATCTAAAGGTAATGTAATTACTCCAATAAATTTAATAGAAAATCATGGTTGCGATGTAGTTAGATATTGGGCTTCAACATCAAATTTAGGCGCTGATAGCGCATATAGTGAAGATGTTATGAAGATAGGAAAAAAGCTGGTCACAAAAATATTTAATGCAGCTAAATTTGTTAATAATATTTCTGTTATAAAATATCAAAATGATTATAGTGCAATTATTAATAATTTTGATCAATGGGTTATATTAAAGCTTAATAAAATCATAATATCGGCCACAAATTATTTTGAAAAATTTGAATATGCCAAGGCAAGGCAAGTTGTTGAGGATTTTTTCTGGAGTGATTTTTGCGATAATTATCTTGAAATATGCAAAGTCAGAGCCTATGGAATTAATGCTTTAAAATATCAAGATATTGAATTAGATAATGATCAAAAAGATCAAATAATATTAGGGCAAAAAAGTGCGATTATAACCTTAAATATATGTTTACAAAATATTTTAAAGTTATTTGCTCCTTTTATTCCACATATTTGCGATGAATTATATTCAAATATTTACTGTGAAGAATTTCAAAAAATTAAATCGCTTAATAGCAATAATAACTGGCCTGTAGCTCATGGCAATATTTTTAAAAATAATGACCAGGAAGTTAATGGCCAAGGGGATAATGGAGATGAAGCAATTAGAATTATTGCTCAAATTAGAAAATATAAATCTGAGCATAATTTATCAATGAAGGTTGGCTTAAAAAAAGTTACAATTTACTCACTTTATGATCTTGATTTATTAGTAGATGACATGAAAAATGTCTGTAATATTGATGATATTGAGATTATAAAGGAAAATAATAATGATATAGTAAAAATCTATCGTTAATTATTTTTAGATAAATATCGATGAAAATTATTGAGGAACTAAGAAAGCGAATAGCTGAATTTCTAACGCTGAATTTAAACTAATATATTAACAATATTGGGGTTTGAACCCCCGTTTGAACCCCTATTATTTTTTAATCCTTTTTTTAACTTTAGATTTAATTCTCTTCAAAGTTGTTTCATGAAGAATTGTTGATATTTGTTTATCTGTTTTTTTCTTACCTTCATTAACTAATACATATATTGCCTTGATGTGAACTTTTGAAGTTGGGGGAGGGTTGTTTATGATTTCGTCTTTATGATTAAGGTAAGCAATTGGAATTCCATGATTTTTAGATGCTAATCTAATTATAACATCAAGCCATTTAATATTAATATCTACATCATAGCGAATACATTCTTCACCATTACTGTTAAATATTGTTTCCATAATACTTTCTGATCCAGGTGCTAATATAGCCCTCATTAGCATTTCCGGATAAGTTCTAATTGGTCGTAATACATTATCAGCGCCAGCTTTTATTAGTCTTTTTCTGTTTTCATCATGCATTACTTCGGCAACAATTCTGCCTTTAAAGCCTAAATCTCTAATACGATCAGTAATTTCAAAATTGATACTATCAGAGTTACTGTCAAATCTATTGCGAGATAAGATAACTACAATTTTGGCTTTAAGCAAGCAAGAAGCGTTAATAGCTTCGTCATTAAGATTTTTATGATTAACATAAACAACATCTAGTTTCTGAAGTCTAGACGGAATACCATGATTAAAACTGTCGCTAACTATGGCAACTGGAAGATTGGAAAAAGCAGCACAGCTTTTTCTGAGTCCAGTAATAGCTTGATAGAAGAAATTTTCTGCAGTTTCTTTAGGGCAGTTTACAAAAACAATGTGATTTTTCATTTTCCAATTTAATTTTCCATATTGAACACGATTACGATATTCGATTCTATAATCAAAGTAAGTTGTGGCTGCTTGAGCCAAAATTGCAATACCTATTATATAAAGCAAGCAAATTGTTGATAATCTGCCCCAATTTGTTTGTGCGCTAAAATCGCCATATCCAACAGTTGTCACTGATGTTAATGATAGCCATAATGCATCGCGAAATTCCATCTTCTCAAAATTTACCATAGCTATACTATGTAGTAATAAAATAAGAACTAGAACTATAAGTGAGGTGATGAGTTTTGATTTGGCAGAGACTTCATTACTTACAACATTTTGTAAGCGCAAATTGCGTCTTACTCTAAAAATCATTCTTGAGATTATTTAATTTTATATTAATCAGAATTACTTTTAATTAATAATAATACTAAGATTAATAATTAAATATTAAAAAATTATTTTTTAAGTATAATAATATCAACATTATTTTTCATAGTAATTATTAAAAATTATAGCAGTATCATTTAAGCTGATGTTAATCTTGGTAGGAAATATTTGTTTAAGCTACTCTAGCGGACTCGACAGCAGGGGAGGCAGCAGTAATTGATGCGCTACGAGATATTGATGGGCTAGTTGATGGAGCCTTGATTAATGAGCTGCTATTATCTTGCAATATTATTTGTTCAGAGCGAGATATAATTGCTGCTTCCTTTAATTTTCCTTCTTTCGCAGTCATTATTGACATATTTAATTTTTTAAACTCTTTTTGAATTTCTGGATCTGTTTTAGAATTAATTGTTTCAAAATTAACATGTTCTTGACCTGTTTTAACTCTGACGATAGTTGACTCGTCCATTATTATTTGACCTTTTTGAAATTTTTTTGTTGTTTGCTTTGAGCCTTGTTTATAGATTGTTTCTTCACCTCCTTTTGAAACTCCAATTCTTATATAATGGGTATAGCCGCCTTTTTCTCCTAAGCAATAGTAAAAAATATTATGATCAGATTGCTCTAGCTTGTCATAATTTATTATTAATTGACTGCTATTAGTGGAGCTATCCTTGCAAAAAGTAAATAAACCTGGCCCAACCTTGTAACTACTCTTTTTTCTTGATGCTGATAATGTTTTATATATTGAGCTTTCTTCATGTGATTTAGCATTTTCAATTAATTCTTGTTTTAATAGATCAAGGGAATTATTGGCTTCACGATATTTATTTCTAATGTCATGTGGTGATTCTTTTGTATCGTGATATTCTTGTTCCTTTTCAATTAATTCTTGGCACTCAGAAATTTTTTTTAGTTTTTGCTCAAGGTCTGACTTGCTTTCTGCTTTAATGTTGTAATTCTCATCTTTGAGTATTTCTTGTAATTTTTTTTTGATCTTTTTTTTATACGGGTTTCGATTTGTATTCCAAGGATGGCAACCAATTGCATCAGTTATACTAGATATTTCTACATATGCTTTAAATAATGGATGTAAATTATCAATTTGATCCCCTAAATCTTTGCGTAACTGACTAGCATTAATATTGTTAATTCTTTTAAATGCTTCTTTAATAGTTATATTTTGATCTGTGGAAGTTTTTTGTGAGTGTAATCTACTTCCAACGTATGATATCGAATTTAAAAGAGGTGAACAACATGAAAAGCAGCTTGTTTTTTTTGGTATTTTTTTATCAATTATTGATAATGTTTGGTGAATTGGGCTTGCCAGGATTTTTTGTTTATCTTCAGTTGAAATTAGAATAATAGCATTATAAGCTGATAAACAATTGTTTCGTTCGTCGTCTCCATTTGTGTTATCACTAGTTGATCCTCTAATAATCTTCTTAAAAAAAGGATATTTACCATCTTGATAATTTTTTTTAAATGCTTCAATTTTTTTTATAATTGGCGCTAAATTATTGTGTTTAGTGGTATTTTCTTTATTTAATTCATTAACATCTTTTTTTATTTCATCAATTATTGCAATTATTTTATCATATTCTTCTATTTTCTTTTTACTATCTTGATCTGATTTACTTTTAAGTTTTACTCTTTCGTTTTCCAGTTTTCGCTTTGCACTATCCAGTTCTTCACAGATTTCTTTTTGTGCTTTAATTGCAGCATCATTTGGTTTTGTTGAAAATTGTGCTTTAATTTCAGCATCTTTTGCTTCTGTTGCAAAAGAGTCACAATTACTAAAATGTTTTAGTTGAGGAAAGCGGAAGAGTTTTTGTTTATGTTGTAATGCTTGATTTAACTTATTGAATTCTCTTTTAATTTCATTATATGATTCTGATCTAAATGCTTTTTCAAAATTATCTTTATATTCATTTAACTGCTCTACTATTTTATCGTGATAAGATGAAAATTCTTTATCAATTTTGCCATATTTGAATCGATTACCTTCTTTTAATTGATATATAAAATGATTTAACCTATGCAGTTCTATATATGCCTTTGATTCAGAAGTTGGGTCATAAATTTCTTCTGCTTTTCTTTGTACTAAATTATATAGATTTTCTAATTTTTGCTTTATTTCATCATCTTTAGAGGTTGGTGGTTTATATTTATAGTAACCATCAGGTTCAAGAGTCATTTCATTCAAACTAAGATATAAATTTTGTGATTGAGTAAATGGTTCGATTATTGATTCTGGGTCTATTAATTTTTTTAGTTCTTCATAATCCCCTTCTCTTATTTTATCAGTGGTGCATGTTAATGAAGCGTAATTTTTATCATTAAAATATTTATAATAATCTTCAATAATTTTAGATTGATTTTCAAAATCGTTATCACCTATTGTATCAATATCTATATCAGTGATTTGAGGTGTTAATGATTTTAGGTAAGTTTTATTACTAGCGTATATATCTTTTATCATATCCCATCTAGATTTAGAGCTAGCTTCTGGTTTAATTTGCTTATCAAACTCAGCTTTGGTAATATATGACATGGTATAATCTTTACCATTTCTGCTAATAATGCTATATAATTCTTTATATTCTAATGTTTCTTGAGTAAATATAGGAGATTTGTTAATTTTAACTAATAATGACTCCTTTCTTTTATCTTCTATTGAAGATGGTAGCCTATCTAATGTGTAATGAAATCTTGAATGGTCGCACTCTTGGAAAAATAATTTATGACTTTCGTCTTTTTTTTTATATCTGATTGTAATGTCATCATCATCTGAGGCGAATATTAAGGGATTTGATCCAAATATATATTTAGCTTTTGCTTTCTTTAATTTTTTTTCTTCAAATTCAGCATCACCTGTTATTTGAGGGGTAATGAGGCCTCCATCTTGCTCAGTTTCTCCTACATTACTTAATGCATCATCAATAATTTCTTCCATAGTTATTTAAAATAAACTGGTAAAATAATTTATAATTATTATTATATCATAAATTAATATTTAAAGCAAATAAATATATGCAAAAAGCCAAAAAACAAAGAATTTTATTTGTTGCTTTAATTTTTATAATTTCAATTATTGCATTACTGCTTATTATAGTTAATTTTCGTAACAATATTGTATTTTTTTATTCACCAACTGAGCTTTTGCAGCCTGAGATTGGTAAAAAAACTAGTAAAGAAATATTTAGAGTGGGTGGTCTTGTAAAAAAGGGCTCAGTTTCAAAAATAAACTCAATTGAATCTGATTTTATCATCTCTGATAATAAAAATGAAATAAAAGTTTATTATAAAGGAATTTTGCCTAATTTATTTAGAGAGGGGCAGGGTGTTGTTGCCAAGGGGCGGATGGTAGATGATATATTTATTGCAGCAGAGCTTTTAGTTAAGCATGATGAAAATTATATGCCTCCCGAAGTTAAAGATGCCATAAAATAATTTTAATTTTTAGCTATTATTTTGTTCTTAATGAGTTAAGGGTAACTAAAATAGAAGATGAAGACATTGCTAAAGCTGCAAAAAGTGGTACTATATAGCCAGCCATAGCAAATGGCACTGCAAGAGTGTTATATAGCAGGGATAATATTAAATTTTGTTTCATAATTTTTACAGAATTATTTGATGATTTAGTAATTTGTACTATTGGATATAATTTATCGCCTTGAATAATGATGTCTGATATTGATTGAGCTATGTCAGAGGCATTATTAAATGAAATAGATATATCTGCTATCTGTAAAGATAGCGCATCATTAATTCCGTCACCAATCATGGCAAATTTTTCTTTTTTTGCTAATTTTTTGAGAAATTTCGCTTTTTTAATAGGGTCGTAATTATAATAATATTTTTTTATGTTAAGCTCTTCAGCAATTTTTTTAACATTATATTCATTATCTCCAGAAAGTAATATAATGTTATTTGTTTTTTGAAGATCTTTAACAACTTCTTTAGCATCTTCTTTTAATTGATCATGAAAAGTAAATAATAATTGGTGATCTTTATATTTAAGATAGCAATTTAAATTACCTTTTTTTGATAAATACTGATAAGATTTTTCTTTAATTTGGCAAAATTTAGCCTTTCCGAAAAAAATTTGATTATTTCTATATTTTGCACTAAGTCCTTGGCCTTTAATTTCTTTAGTTTTAAAATTGTAAAAATTATCTTGATGTTGATCTAAAATAGATTGAGCAATAGGATGACGACTATTCTGGCATAAAGAAGCAGCAATTTTAAGAAATTTCTTTTGATCGATTGGCGATATATTTTCTAATTTGTTATCTTTAATTTGAAAAATATTTTGTAATATTGGTTTGCCGCATGTTAAGGTGCCAGTTTTGTCAAATATTAAGGTATTAATTTTTGGTAATAATTCAATTACTTCTCCTGACTTTATTATTATGCCTTTTTTTAGCATTTTTGAAGTGAGTATTGTTTGCACAATAGGAATTGCCAAGGCTAATGCACAGGGGCAAGTTATTATTAATACAGCTATAGAGTTGCTAAATGCTAAATCTATATTATTTTGATATTTATACCAAAATATAAATGTTGATATAGCAAAAATATGAGATATAGGTATATATAATTTAGCTAATTTATCTGAAATTTTGATAAATTTATTTTTATTATTATCAATTTTTTGAGTTAATTTTATTATTTGCGATAATATTGATTGATCTTGTTCTTTTATTATCAAAACTTTTATTGGCGATCCTAGATTAATTGTTCCAGCATATACATGATCATTAATTTTAACTGATTTTGGTTCAGATTCTCCATTAATTAGCGAGTTATCAATTTCGCTTTCACCTTCAATAATTATTCCATCAGCTGATATTTTTTCACCACTGGCAATTATTAGAACCATATCCTTTTTAAGTTGATTCATTGGCAATATTTGAATTTTATCATCAATTAATACTCTGCCATAACTTGAATTTAGTAGCATGAATTCATTGGCGATATTAAATGCTCTTCTTCTAACTTTTTGCTCAAGAAATTTCCCTATTAGCAAGAAAAATATTAACATTACCGCAGAATCGAAATATATATGCCAAGCACCTTGAAATGTCTTTATTACACTAGCAATTGTGGTTAATATTATAGCTATCATTATGACAAAATCCATATTTGGATATCCAGCTTTAATAGAATTTATTGCAGATTTTGCAAAGGGTTTACTAGCATATATTATTACAGGGATAGCAATTATTGCTGAAAAAAAATGTAATAAATTTCTAGTATAAAGCCCCATATCGTAATGAGACGAAAACCACAGCCCAAAAGATAATAGCATAAGATTTCCTGCGCCAAAGCCGGCAATTGCTAGAGATAGTAACAAAGATTTTTCATCTTGATCTTGATTTTTTGTTATAATTTCTTTATCTATTGGTAGTAGCTTATAACCAATTTTTGTTATATTGCTAGTTATTTTATAAAAATTATCTACTCCATTGCGCCATTTAATATAAAGTGTTTTTTGCGTAAGATTAACTCGAGATGATATTATATCTGGGTTTTTTTTAAGAATTGTTTCAATAAGCCAAATACAAGCTCCACAATGAACACCTTGAATATTAACAATTATTTCAAAGCTATCATCGCTATTTTTAGTAACAAATTTATCAATATCAATTATATTGTCTAAATCAGGCTTGATATGTCCAAAATCATTAGTCTTTAATTCGTAATATTTACCAAGACCTAATTTTTTGACTAATTTATAAGCAGCGCTGCATCCTATGCAGCAAAAATCTTCATTATAGCTTTTAGCGTTGCAATGCCTGCAATATTTCATTTAATAATAAATTTTTTCTTCATTCTATATATATCATCTCCTCTTTTAATAAAAAAATCAGCATGCCATTTTCCAAGTACCATAAAGTCAATTTCAGCCTCATATCTTTCTTTTTTGTAGGTTGGTTGAGCGGTAAAAGCTAAATTTTTATCTGAAGGCCTTGAAAATTTGATATCTATTTGTGCATCTTTAATTTCATTATTTGCTATATCATAAATTGTTAAAGTAATTTTTTTATATGTTTTGCTTGATGTTGAGTTAGTGAAGCGATATAATATTTCCCAACCAAGCTTATCTTGCTGCTTGGCAAGTTCTAGTGTTTCATTGTAATTAAGTCCTTTATTATAAGAATTTTGAACCGCTACACCGTTCCAATTTTTTGAAGCAATTAATATATATACAACATTAACAGTTAAGATAAGTAAAAAAAAGATTAAAATTATATAAGGTATCTTGGAATGATTAGCAACTTTTTTGGTAATGTAATTTTTAATTTTTTTTATCATTTAATTTTAAATTTAATTTTTTTAAGCAAAATTCAAGGTCTTTTTTAATTTCGGTAAAATCAGTGTTAATAATTTGTGATTTAGCTATTATATTATAATCAAAATTAGTGACATAATGAGTCTTTGGAATGATTTTACATAATTGGCGCAATCTTCTTTTAATTTTATTGCGTCTAGTTGCTAATTTACTAATTTTTTTTGAAATAGTATATCCTATTCTAATGTAGTTTTTTGCATTAAGACCATTTAGCGGATTGAAGTTATATTTTATATCTGTTGGCTGACATAATATTATAAGATATTTGCCAAAGAACTTATATTTTGACGTTGATAATCTTTTAAAGTCATTAGAGCTTTTAATATTGAGAATTTTAAGATTTGACTCAATAAGTTTATCCATAAATCAGTTAAACTAATTATCATTAGATTTGGGCTTGAAATAAAAATGTGGTCATTTGCAAATATTGTCAAAAACTGCTAGAAATTAGACTGCCAAAATAGCTCTTCCTTTTGCTCTTCTAGAATTTATTATTTTTCTGCCAGCGGGAGAAGACATTCTAACTCTAAAGCCGTGAGTTCTTTTTCTTTTAATTTTGCTTGGTTGCCAAGTTCTTTTCATCTTTTAAAAAATTTACTTAAAGTTTAATAGATTTTATTCTAAGAGAGTTTTTTTAAATTACAAGAAATGAGTTATGCAAAATATTATATCTGAAATTTAATTTAATTATTAATTTCTGGCTGAGTGATTATGTTATTTTCTCCTAATATAATAGTAGTTGGTTGGTGATTTTTATCTAATGGTTGATTATATAATCCATAAGCAATTATGATTATTTTATCACCAATTTGAGCTTTTCTAGCTGCTGCGCCATTTATTTTAATTTCACGGCTATTTGCTTTTGCTTTGAGAGTATATGTTGTAAAACGCTCACCATTATTGATGTTTAAAACATCAACTTGTTCATATTCAGCAATATTGGAAGCAATAAGAAGATTTTCATCGATAGAAATTGATCCTTGATAGTTTAAGTCAGCTTGAGTTACTGTTGCGCAGTGAATCTTGCTTCTCATTAAATTTCTTAACATTTTAGATATTTTTGATGTTATAATGTTTTTTAACAATATTAGCAATTTCAGCTATTAATTCAACAATTTTTGCGTCAAAACCAAGATTAGATTTCGACCACTCTTTCATAAATGGTTTAGCATGGTCCCAAATGTTTAAATCTGGGTTAAGAGTGGTTCCAATGCCTTCTACGAGTAATATTGTTTTTTGAAGTAATAGTAATTCTGGCTTGGTAGACATTTTATAATCTTGAGTCATTGATATAAGGTTTTGTAGCAATTGGGCCAAGGGTATATCTTTAACTTTGGAATCAACAACTGTTTCTCCGATTTTGCGACATGATAATGCTAATTTTTGAGCATTTACATTGGGTGGAACTAGCCCAGAGCTAATATGTAATTGAGCAATTTTATCATAATCTTTATTGATAAAGCCAATAACAATTTTAGCTATTGCAATTCTGGTATTATTGTCAATTATTCCCATTATGCCAAAATCAACAACTCCAATATCACCATTTTCAAGTAGAAATAAGTTTCCTGGATGCATATCTCCATGAAAAAAACCATATTTATAAACCTGATGGAAATAGCTAATGACAAGATTTTTGGCAATTTCATCTTTATTAAGGGCAGATTTTTTTATTAATTCTTTATTTGAAAAGGCAATTCCATTAAGCCATTCAATTGCTAAAATATTTTTTGTAGTTAAATCCCAAAAAACACTGGGCACATAAAATCCTTTCAAATTTTTAAGATTACTCTTAAGTAATGAACAGTTAGTAGCTTCAATTGTTAAATCAAGTTCAGATTTTGATGTTTCTTTGAGTAGATCTAAGATATCTTGAAAAAAACTGGCAATAGGTTTGGCAACAATATTAGTTAATATTACTAGAAGTCTGAGTGTCTTAATATCTCTTTTAACGATTTTTCTGATATTAGGACGAATAATTTTTATTGCCATTTCCTTATTATCACTAGAAATAGCTTTATGAACTTGAGCTATTGATGCAGATGCAACAGGATGATAATCAAATTTTTTAAATTTTTTTGAAAAATCGCAACCATATTCGCTATCAAGAATTTTTTTAACCTTTTTACTATTAAAAGGCTTCATTTTGTCTTGAAATCGGCTTAAAATGTTTGATATATCATTGCCAATTAGATCTGGTCTTGTTGCAAGCATCTGTCCAAGCTTAATAAATGATGGTCCAGCATTATAGAAGAAATAAAAAATAAATCTTTTTTTACTAAAAAAATATAATGGAAATAATATTACAATAAGAAAAATAAGACGTAAAAGATTTATTATGGAAATCACTTTTCTGGCTGATTTTTATTTGAGTTATTTATTGATTCATTGATTTGTTTTTTAACATCATTAATGTCAATATTCTCGATATTTTTGCCAGTATTTTCTTTTACTATGTCTGCAATAGTATCGCCAATATTTGCAGTAACTTCTTGAATTCTTGAAATAACAACTCTTAGAGCGTCAGTAACTTCAGGAGATAAATTAAGCAAACTAGATAGTTGATCAATATCAATTAGGCTAAAAGATAATGCAATTATTAGCAAAGCAAAGCCAGATGTTGATAACAGTAATAGCAGTTTTATTGCTAAATATACAAAAATATACATAAATAATTTTTTTTATAAAAACTTAGCTTATATTAATAAATTATGCAATGAATTAATTTATTTATTTTGCTAAATATTTTCAAATATTATTATTTACCTTAATTTCCTAAATTGTCACGACATTATTATAGCTTCTTTGACGATTATCACTACTTTCTTCTTGCACATTAGAGTTGCTTAAAATAGCCGAGGGCATATTAGGTGAGGTTATCTTATTTGCAGTCATATATAGTATCATGCTTTGAAAAGTGGCATTTAATATATTACATGAAATATCAATATTATCATTTGAATTTTGTTGTATTAAATAAAATGATGTCAGCATTAAATCTACAAGAGAGAATGCGCAAGGAGAAAAATATTCACATCTTTGATCTTGATCGGATTGATTTTGTTCAATATTAGGTGAGTTAATATATTTTCTTAAAATATGAGTCCATGAAGCAAAAGACAAAATGGTTGAAAAGGATGAGAAAAGAATTTTATCTTCTTTTGAATCTATGTTATTATGAAATCTATAAATATCATTAGATAATAACAATATAGATGTTACTAAAGATAAACTTGATATTCCAAGTAACGCCTTACTAAACATATTTTCTAAACATATTTTCTAAACATATATTGTGTCTCAACTTATAATATCAATTACTATGATAGTTATATATAAATTTTATGTGTTTGTAAATTTATTAAGAGTTGTTGCGGCAATTATTATTAAAGTAACTCAATTTTGGCACATTAATAATTAATAGTAAATTTGTTATCTAGAGCGACCATGCTGCCTTCCTGCTGCTTTTTCCTGAGCCTCCACCATACTTACCCAAAATCCCTTTTTTCCCCTTTTATTTATTATTTGAGCAGATTGTATTAAATATGTTAGTTTTTGTCCTAATATCATAGATGTAAAAAAGCCAATTGGCTTTACAATATCAACAATATCCATGTTGTTTAATTGTTCTCTTTGTTCTTCTTGTTCTTGAGATTTAATAATTTGGTATGATTGATTGCTATTTTTGGCAATATTATTCTGATTTTGTTTATTTAATAGCAGTTCATCTTCTTCTTTTATATATTTGCTAGAAATTTTTTGAGAAATTTTTTTTTGGGCTTTCTTCTTAAGGATGTTATATTTTCTTTTAGCCTTGTTTATTAAGATATTAATAATTAATCTAACTGAAAAAATTGCAATAATAACCAAGATAAATATTAACGCTAAAATCGGTAATGCATTTTTGATAGTTAGTAATAATTGATCCATTTCTATTTGCAGCTTTTCTTCATTTGATTATATGCTTGAGTAAATCCAATTAAAGAGTAATGATCAATTGTCATTTTTTCATTACTACTAATTGCTGTAATGTACATCTGATCTTGCTTTTGCATTTCTTTAATAATATCTATATCTTGGTTTTTGTCATTTGCCCATGCAAAATTTTTATAAGGAAATAAATAGAATTTCTCAGAGCCAAAAGATAATTCTACATTGCTATTTTCTTTATAAAAATATCCCGAAGAAGTGCTTATTTCATCGGCATCATCATTGTTATTTGTGATAATAAAAAATGATTTACTTCTAATAATATTTTTTGGCGAAGAAATGGGGATTGACAAAATATAGCATATTTCCTTACCAGCTCTAATTGTTTTATGAAATGACCAATCTTGAAATTGAGATTCGTTATTAGCAAAGTTACTGGCAAAAGATTTGGTTGTAAAAATTAAAGATGTAATTAATAAAATAATAAAGCTTTTCATAGTTGACTTTTGAGTAATTTAGAAATAGATTCTTGAATTATAAGTTATTAATATAAATAATAGATTTTGCAAATAGTAATTACTAATGTTTGCAAATCATTAATTGCTAATTAAATTTTGACACTTCATTTGTAATGGATCTATTAACATTATTTTTTGCAGATTATTTTTCCTATAATTTTACCTCTGGTGGTAATCCATTATCTCAATTTACTATTGAAAAAATCTTTGATATAAATCTGTTAGGCGTTGATATTAGTTTTACAAATTCTTCACTATATATGCTGTTAGCTACCTTTTTTATTATAATATTTATGGGATTTGCTACTAGAAAAAAATTACTACTTCCAAATCGTCTTCAAACTATAGCCGAATCAATATATAATTTTGTTTATAATATTGTTAATAGCGTGATAGGAGAGGAGGGTGTTAAGTTTTTTGGACTTATATTTACATTATTTACATTCATTTTAATGTGTAACTTGCTTGGAATGACACCTTATAGCTTTACTGCAACTAGTCAAATCATAGTTACGCTATCTTTAGCATTATTATCTTTTGCAGTGATTACTATTTTTGCTATTTATCGCAATGGCGTTATAGGATTTTTTAAAATGTTTATTCCAAGTGGTGTCCCTCTGTGGATTGCTCCATTGATATTTATCATTGAGTTTTTTTCTTTTTTAATAAGGCCAATTACATTATCTGTTAGATTATTTGCCAATATGGTTGCTGGTCATGTTTTGTTGAAAGTGGTAGCGGGTTTTATTGTGTCACTTAGTATATTTCTAAAAGCATTACCATTATTATTCAGCATAATAATGACTGGTTTTGAAGTATTTGTTGCTTTATTACAGGCATATATATTTGCAATTTTAGTTGCAGCATATTTGGCAGAGGTAACAAAATCTCATTAACTTTAGCCTAATCTCGCAGGGCTAAATTATCCCAATTATTGGGTCCCGAACAATGGGTTTTTGCGAGTATTAACATTAATAAAATATTACAATGCAAGAAGTTACAAATGAAGTAGTTAATAATTACGATACAATTAAATATATCGGTGTTGGTCTATGTTCTTTAGGTATGGCTGGAGCAGCATTAGCAATAGGAAATATCTTTGGATCTTTTTTTAATTCAATTGCCAGAAATCCTTCAGCAGCTCCAAAAATGGAAAAATATATTTATATTGCAGCTGGATTAGCAGAAGCGCTTGGGATTTTTGCTGTTCTTGTTGCTTTCTTGATTCTTTTTGGTTAATAAATCAGATCCCGCCTAATTTTATTTAGGCGGGACATTATAATCTTAACAATGCCTCAATTAGACATTTCAAATTTTAGTTCACAAATCTTTTGGCTTATAATTTGCTTTACTATTTTATATTTCTACCTAAGCAAAATTATCATTCCAAGAATAGATAATATCATTTCAAGTCGCAAAAATATTATTGAAGAAGATGTTAATAAAACATATATTTTGCAGCAAAAAATAGATAAATTACAGCAAGAATCTGTTAATATTAGAAATGAATCTAGCGTTGAATATAAAAATACAATTGATCAAGCGCATAAGAAGGCATTAAACAGTAGAAATTTTGCAATTTTAAAGCTAAAAGAGAGAATTGAATCAATGTCAATAAATTCTAAAAATGAAATTATCAAATTTATAACTCATTGCGAGCAAGAAAAAGAAAAGATAGTCAAAGAATTTATTATTACTATAAAGTCTAAATTATTCAAATCATGATTAATGAAAAATTTTGGTTAGCAATTGCTTTTTTAACTTTTATTTTATTGATGTATAAATATGCAAGATCATTTTTAATAAAAGCTATAGATGATAAAGTCAAATTAATTAGTGACGAGATAACATTAGCTAAAAATGCAAGGATTAAAGCAGAGCAAGCATTAATTCAAGCCGAAAACTTTCTTAAAGAATCTAAAGATTTTGGTAAAAAACTTATATCCGATGCTGAAAAAGAGGCAAATGAAATTATAAAATCTAGCGAGAAGCAAGTTGAAGATGAAATTTCAAAAAAAACAAAGGCAGCAATTGCAAGAATTGAAATTGAAGAGAAAAGAGCGATAAGAGATTTTAAAATTGATTTGGTGGAAGGTTCAATTAATTATTTTGAAAATAATATTGCAAATGAAGTCAGTTTAAAAGAGTCTCAAAATTTTAATAAAAACTCTAGTGATGATTTAGCTAAATTGATTGATTAAAATTTAATCATAACCTCAAATAGTAAATTTATTAAAATTTTTTTAAATTTTAAATATCGCAAAAAAATATCAATAAATTATTAAATAAATGAAATTTACAATTTCATGGTTAAGGCAATATCTTGATTTTGATGATAATATTGACAAGATTTGTCAAACATTAACCAATATTGGTCTTGAAGTTGAGTCTGTTGAAGATAGATCTCTTAAATATCTTAATTTTGAAGTGGCAAAAATAATAAGCGCCACTCCGCATAGCAATTCATCAAAGCTAAAGATATGTATGGTTGAAACATCATATTCAAAAGATTTAATCCAAATTATTTGTGGCGCTAAAAATGCCAGGCCTAAAATTAAGGTTGCGCTAGCAAAAATTGGCGCAGTCATTCCAGCAAATCAAATGATTATTAAAAAAACCAAAATTGCTGGTGAAGAAAGTTGTGGCATGCTATGCTCAGCTAGCGAATTGCAATTAGGAGAAGATGATAGTGGTATCATTGAAATTGACGATAATTTTAATGTTGGAGATAAAATTAGCGATATATATCATCTTAATGATGTTATAATTGACATTAATGTTACACCTAATAGAGGTGATTGCTTAGGAGTTTATGGAATTGCCAGGGATCTTTTTGCTGCAGGAATTGGTAAGTTAAAAAATATTAAAAATCATGATATTACCTTTAGCCATAAATTTCCTGTAAAATTTTATAATAATAGCAATAATTTATGCTCTAATATATCATTATGTCATATTAAGGATATTAACAATATTAAATCTCCGCAATGGTTAAAGCAAATAATTGAATCTGTTGGAATAAATTCAATTTCAGCAGTAATTGATATTATTAATTACGTTATGATTTGTTTTAATCAACCTATGCATGCATATGACGCAAATATGATTAATGGCGATATATCAATAAATTTATCAAAGAAAAATCAGAATTTTACTACTCTTAAAAATGAAGCAATAAAATTAGATGAGGGTTCTTTGATTATTTGCGATGAAGAAAAAATATTATCATTAGCTGGAATTATTGGCTCAGCTAATTCTTGTTGCAGTAGCGATACTAGTGAAATAATTATTGAAGCTGCATTTTTTGACCCTTCTAATATTTCTCAGTCTGGAAGAAAATATAAAATATTATCTGACTCAAGATATCGCTTTGAAAGATCTATTGATTATCAATCAGCAACCAAAGCAATGAACCTTGCAATATCGATGATTACAGAAATTTGCGGTGGTAAAGTTAGTGAAATTATATCTGATTATAATTATAATTATGATCAAAAAATAATTACTTTTAATATTGATGATTTTAAAAATCTTATTGCAATATCTATAAATAAGGAGCAAGTAACAAAAATATTGCTTGATTTAGGATTTGAAGTTAATAATTTAGCTGACAATAAAATCTCTGTCACAGTTCCATCTTGGAGAAGCGATGTTAATATTAAAGAAGATCTTATTGAAGAAGTAATTAGAATATATGGATATGATAAAATAAATGAAGTTCCTTTTAATATTGATAAAAATATTTCCAGTCAAATTAATTGCCAACATATTATTAAAAATAATTTAGTTAATAATGGTTACTTTGAAACCATTAATTGGTCTTTTGTTAATAATGAAATTATTAACGATTTTACAAATTATAACAATAATATGGAGATTTCTAACCCGATATCCCAGGATCTTAACTATTTAAGACCAAATTTGGTAATTGGCTTGCTTAATTCTTATAAAACTAATCTAGTAAGGGGTTTTGGTGATTTGTCATTATTTGAAGTTGGTAATATTTTTATTAATAATCCAAGCCAACAAAGCCTAGCTGTTAGTGGGATTAGAGTTGGAAAAAATAAGCCTGATAGTCATTATCAAGATTCTAGAAAATTTGATATTTTTGATGTTAAAAAAGACTTATTTGACATATTGACTCTTTATAAAATTAATCCTGATAATCTTATCATCGATAGTTCCAATCCATTTAAATATTATCATCCATATCGCTTCGCAGCAGTTAAAATGGGTAATAAAATAATTGGATATTTCGGTGAGATAAATCCTATAATATTAAAAAAATTTTCAATAAAGAGTCGAGTTAATTTATTTGAAATTTTTATCGATAATTTGCCAAAATTGTCTTACATCAAATCAAAGCCATATAATATATCATCATTTCAAAGTTCTGTTAGAGATTTTGCTTTTATTGTTGATTACGATCAAGAAGTTGGCCCAATTATTAATGATATCTATAAAATAGATAAAAAAAACATTAAAAATGTTACATTATTTGATATATATTATGGTGAAAAGCTTGCCAAAAATAAAAAGTCAATTGCTTTGAGTGTTGAAATTCAATCATTGGTAAAAACATTGGAATCTAGTGATTTAGATAATATTTCTAACGATATTATAGGCAAAATTACTCAGAAATATAACGCTATCATTAGAAATAATTAACATAATGAATATTATATTGGCAAAGCCAAGAGGATTTTGCGCAGGGGTTACAAGAGCAATTGAAACAGTTGAAAAGGCATTGGAAAAGTTTGGAGCACCTATCTATGTTCGCCATGAAATTGTTCACAATAAATATGTTGTTGAATCTCTTGAAAAAAAGGGTGCAATATTCGTTGATGATGTAGCTCAAATTCCTAAAGAAGCAATTACAATTTTTTCAGCGCATGGCGTTTCTGATAAAGTTGAGCAGGACGCAATTAATAAAAATCTTGATGTTATAGATGCTACATGCCCTTTGGTAAGTAAAGTGCACAGAGAAGCAAAGAAATATGAAGAGCAAGATTTTGAAATTATATTAATTGGACATAAGGGTCATCCTGAAGTTGAAGGTACAAGTGGCAGGGTTAAAAAAGATGTCATTTTGGTTACAAATGAAGAAGATGCCAAAAATATTACAGTTAAAAATCCTGAAAAAATTGCCTATGTTACGCAAACAACATTAAGTGTCGATGATACTTTGAAAATTGTTAAAATTTTAGAGCAAAGATTTCCTACTTTAAAGCCAGGTATGGCTACTAAAGATATTTGTTACGCTACACAAAATAGGCAAGACGCTGTTAGATCTTTGGCTAAAATTGCTGATATTTTAATAGTTATAGGAGCGCAAAATAGTTCAAATTCAAATAGATTAAGAGATTTGGGCCAGGAATGTGGTCTTGATTCATATTTAATAAACAATGCTAACGATATTAACATAAAATGGCTGGATAATGTCAAAAATATTGGTTTAACTGCAGGGGCTTCAGCTCCTGAAATATTGGTTCAAGATGTTATTGCAAGAATTAAAAACATTATCAAGGAAGAGGTTAATGTTACCAATATGCAAGGTATTGAAGAGTCGACTATTTTTGCATTGCCTAGAAAAGTTAGAAAAAGCTAGTTTATGAGTATTATAAAAAAGAGGGCGGTAATTTTATTTAGTGGTGGACTTGATTCAACAACAATATTAGCAATTGCCAATTCCTTGAATTATGAATGCTATTTATTAAGTTTTGATTATGGTCAAAGACATAAGAATGAGCTGGAAAATGCTAGTAATATTGCAAAATTTTATAAGGTCCAAGAGCACAAAATTATTAATATAAATCTTCAAATTTTTGGAAATTCTGCCTTAACATCTGATATTAAAGTTCCAAAGCATAATAATGTCCAAGAAATAAATAATAAAATTATACCAATAACATATGTTCCGGCAAGAAATACTATTTTCTTATCATATGCATTGGCATATTGCGAGATTATTTCAGCTTATGATATTTTTATAGGTGCAAATGCTATTGATTATAGTGGCTATCCAGACTGCAGGCCAGAATTTATAGAGTCATTTGCTAAAATGGCAAATTTAGCAACAGCAAATAGTGCGCAAAATAATCAAAAAATAAAAATTCATGCACCATTGATAGATCTTGATAAATCTCAAATTATTAAAAAAGGTATCAATTTAGGAGTTGATTATTCACTAACTCATAGCTGCTATGATCCAATTATAAAGAATAACAAGGTAATATCATGCAAAAAATGCGATTCTTGTTTACTTAGATTAAAAGGTTTTGAAAATGCTGGATTAGAAGATAAAATTTTATATCAATAATATTACAATGATCACAATAATAAAATCACTTTATAAAGTTGTAAAGCTGCTTAGTTTTTTTGCTATTTTGCTATATTTATCAGTTTTTATTGTTAATAATGATCAATATATCGATATAAATTTAGAGCCAATTCCTTATATTATTTCTGCTAAAATATTTGTTATTATGATAAGCTTTTTTATTTTGGGAATCGTAATATCAATTTTAATGTCAATACCAAGAAATATTGTAAAAAATTATAATCAGTTTTTTAGTCAAAGACATATTAAAAATCTCGATAAAAAATTAACTAAAGAAAAAGAAAAAAATAACCTTATAAAAAAAGAGCTTAATCAGGCAAAATTCGAACTTCACAATAATAGCGAAAATCTATTATCGCTAAAAAAGTAATTAGGAAGTTTGGGGTCTGACCCCATTTATCCCCATTTATCTTTTTGACCCCCATTTATCTTTTATTCTCCTCTAGTAATACGGGCGCTTATTTCTGTTTTTCTCGCTACACTTACAGAATCTGCAAAAGATTTAGCGACATATTTTCCAGCACCTCTTACTGCACTCAAAGTTACACGAGCTGCGGTTGCTGATGCGCCAGGCATTTCCTTCATACCTTCCATAAAATATTGGGCTGCAGAAATAAGGCAACCTGTGAAGTCTACTCCAGGTGCATTATTATCTGAATTTAAAAATACTGCCATATTTTTCAATGTTGTGCCAATTGATTCGCTATCAGGGCTAGGAGCTGTCATAAATTTGGCAACACTATACGAATCTGTTGCAACATTTTTGTAACCTTTTGCAAAATTATAAGCATTCTCTAAGGTTTTTTTTGCAAGTTCTTTTGTAGCACTTTTAGCATCTGTGGCAGTTACCTCAATAGTAGTACTTTTCTTTGTTTTTTTATCTGTTATTTTAAATTCAATAACAGTTTTACCATTTCTTGTTATTTTATTACTATCTAATACTTTTCGTGTCAATATTTTGCTATAATTTTCAGCCAATTTTTCTTCAGCAAATTTCCTTTTATTTTCCAAATCCCTTTGCTTTTCTTCTTCTTTTGCAGCTTGTTTTGCAGCTTCTTTTTCAGCTTCTACTTTTTTTGCTTGTAGTTTGTCTAAGGCATCTTGGTTTATCTTTACTTGTGCTTGATGAGATTCAATTGCATCATCATTTGTTTTTTTCAGTTTTTTTGAAATTTCATCAACTATTGGTCTTAATTCTTCTGAAATACCTTCCTCAACTTTTCTTGCGTTTTTATTGCTATTTTCAGTATTACTATTACCAATATTAAATTTGGATGCGGATGCAATTAAATCTCTTAAGACTTTCAATGTTGATCTCTTTGAATCATTTGAAGATATAGAATATGCATCTGGATCTGTTGATGATGATTGAGTAGAAGATGAACTATCAATTTGCGAATCATCTGTGCTAATTTTATTGTAACCTCTAGCATTACTAGAAAAAACAAAATCATAAGCTTTTGAAAAATAATCATAAGCTCTTGCAAAAAAACTTTTAGATGATTTTGATGATTCTGAAGTTTCACTACCAGCTACTGATGGTGCCGATGCCTCCGATGGTGTTTTATTTTTTTCATTTAAAACGTTTTTCGCGAAATTGAAATTATTACTAATTATTCTTATAATTTCAGGGATATTTTCATTATTATCTTGAAATTCACTGATAATTCTTTTATGTTTTGTAATCTCATCTTTATGTAGTTGCTCACCAATATTAAATGATGGTGTACCTTGATTGACTGTCTTATTGAGGCCACCTATATACGTATTACCTAAATTTTCATATAAACCTTCTTCATATAATATATTACTCATCTGTTTTACAATATCATTTATTGTTATATTGTGATCTAATAATTCTTTCTTTATTTTTTTATCCTTATAATTTTCGTCTAGAATTGATTTATAGGTCCTTTTTAAGCTAGGATTTATTTGTTTTTGACCACCGAATATAATTGCTACTGCTATCTCATCAAGAGCTCCCTCTCTATCTTCTTCCTTTTGAGCTCTTTTTTTAGCTTCTTCCTCTTGAGCTCTTTTTTTAGCTTTTTCAGTTTCTTTAGATAATTTTAGAGCTTGTTCTTCAACCTTCTTTTGTTCTTCTGGCTCCCCCAAAAATCTTGTCAAAGGATTTCCAGTAAAAAGTTGTCCAAGTACGTCTCCAGTACCAGCAATTATTGGATCTAATCCAGTATCTTCTTTTCTTGATTGAGTATTGTTTGTTTCATTAGTTTTTATTTTTTTAGCCATAATAATGAATTTTAATTTAAAAAAATAACCTATATCACTATTATACAACATTTTGATAAATGTGTCAAATTAAGGAAATAAATTGACATAATTGAGTCAAGAAAAATGAGGTATTGGTGGTAATATATTGAAATTATTATCAATATTTGAATAGAATTTTGTAAAAAATCTATTTTATATATTAAAATGCTATATATATTTATATTTTGAAATATCAGGATTTTATATTTAATATTTGATGTGATATATCAAAAGAAATTTTTGAAATGCTTGGCTATAAAATTTTTATTAAATATGATCAGATCATATCTAAACTCAAAATTTAGGTATGATTTATTTTTTACAAGAAATATTTCAGCACAATTTTTAATTCTTAATATTTGCTTATAATCTATAATATCTGTTGATATTATTTTATTTTTTCTTGCTTTAACTTCAATAAAAATGATTTTATTAAATTTTTTAGCAATAATGTCTATTTCACCTGATTTATTTTTATAGCGATGACGAAGTATTTTATAGCCTTTAAATATTAGGATAATTATTGCTATAAATTCTGAAATAAGTCCAAAATGATAGTTGGAAAGTTTGTTTTTGGTGCTAATATTGTTCATTAATTATGATTTACTCTAATTTTATATTTTTGTCCTAAATATGATTCTACTGCTTCGCGATCAATATTTTTTATTTTATCATTAAAGAAAATTACCTCTGAAATATCTACATTAAGCTCTTGATCCGATTGGGCATGGGCGCCAATTTTAAAAGCATCAAAGTTAATAGGTCCGGTATTTTCACTTGGGTTATTAGATGATTTTGTGCCATTAACATAGGTTGTGACATTTTGATTATAATTTCTTTGCATAGTAATTATAAATGACTCACCTTCATTAACCGATCTATTGATAGAAAAAGATAGCGGACCTTGATTTGTTCTACTTCTAAAATACAAATGAATTCTTTTGCTAGAATCAATCGAAGCGCTGAATAATGGCCTACCCGCCGTAACAGAAGAACCGCATTCAACCGCAATATTATTTGAGTTAAGACATGATCTATCTAAAAAATAACCATCTCCGCCATTATATCTCAAAACCATGAAGAAAGTAAAGCTTTTACCTTTTTGATTTCTTGCCTTGGGATCAACCACAACGTAAGAATTTTTGCTTTGGCTATTATCAAATCTTAATGTTGGTATATCATTAATGCCTTTTTTAATATATTGCGGACCAGATACATTGCCAGAATTTATTGTATAATAAAAATTTGTTGCTGATGAGTTTTGACCGCCATAAGCATTATATTGTATTGTTGATTGAGGATTAATATCGAGCCATTTTGTTATAAATGCACCTTGATAATTTTCATATTCAACAAAACTTTTATCCATTGAAGTTTCATACCAAAAAGCTAGGTTGTAAATATTATTAACCGGAGATTTTACGGTTAAATTTTGAGCTGATCTTAATTTTGATTTATGTAGAATATTTCTCCCTTCTGTTATAGATGCTAGCAATATTCCAATAATCAGAATAACAATAGAAATCTCTGTAAGTGAAAAGGCTTTTTTAGTTATTTTGTTCATATTTTACCATGACATTGTTTGTATTTTTTTTTACTACCACATGGACATAATTGGTTTCTTCCAACATTGCCCCAAGTTGCAGGGTTATTGGGATCTCGGTCTTGAGGGTCTATATTTAATTTTCTTGGCTGGTTTAAATTTTTATCTCTATTTTTATCTTTGTTTTTATTTCCTTCAATTCCAATAGAAAATTCTATTGGATCAGCTCTAGATTCTTCAAAATTATTATTCGAGCTACTACTTAAAATATTTATTTTTTCACTATCATCAGTAATTTTGATTTGAGCAATATGCATCACAATTTGCTCTTCAATCTTAAGCATCATATCTTCAAACAACCCAAAGGCTTCTTTTTTATATTCTATCAATGGGTCTTTTTGGGCATAGGCTCTAAGGTTGATGCCATATTTTAGCTTATCAAGAGATAGTAAGTGATATTTCCAAGATGAATCAATTGTAGCTAAAAATAACTGTTTTTCTATATAGCGCATCAAATCAGATGAATATAATTTATCTTTATCATTTAATAATTTATTGGCATGATCTTTAATATGTTGCTTAATCTGACTTTCATCAATATTTTCTTGTTGCGATAAGGAGATAAGATCTAATTTTAAACCATAAATTCTAAGAACTTCTTTTTGAAGCAAGTCTAGCTCCCACTGATCAACAAACGAATTCTTAGCAATACAGTCATCAACAATATCTTCTATTATTTGATTTGAATAATTTCTTATTTTTTTAGAAATATCATCATTATCCATTATTTCATTGCGTAATTTAAAAATATTTTTACGCTGTTGATTAATTACATCGTCAAATTTAAGAAGGTTTTTTCTAATTTCATAATTGCGTCCTTCAATTTTCTTTTGAGCACCTTCTAAGGTTCTGGTTATCCATGGATGATGAATTGCTTCATCTTCTTTAAGACCAAGAGTTGATAAAATTCCTTGAAGTTTTTCTGAGCCAAATATTCTCATTAAATCATCTTCGAGTGATAAGAAGAATTTTGTTTTACCAATATCGCCTTGCCTACCAGATCTTCCTCTAAGCTGATTATCAATTCTTCTACTTTCGTGACGCTCAGTTCCAAGAACATATAATCCACCTGAGTTAATAACTTTTTGCTTGTTTAATTCAACAGCTTTATTTATTTCATCAATTTGATCTGAAGAAGGGTTTTTTAATTTATTGATTAATGATTGAGCATTGCCACCAAGCATTATATCTGTTCCTCTGCCTGCCATATTGGTTGCAATGGTAATAGCTTTAGGTATACCGGCTTGCTCTATTATTTCAGCTTCTTGTTCATGATATTTAGCATTAAGCACTTTATGAGGTAATTTTTCTTTTTTAAGTAATTTTGAAATATATTCTGATTTTTCAATACTAACAGTTCCAACTAATATCGGTTGAGATTTTTCATGGGCTTCTTTTATTGAATTTACTATGGCGTTAAATTTTGCATTAATTGTTTTATAGATTTCATCATCTTCATCTATTCTATTGATTATATTATTAGTAGGAATTTCAACTACACTGAGCTTGTATATTTCTTCAAACTCAAGACTTTCAGTCATTGCTGTACCTGTCATGCCTGCAAGTTTTTTATATAATCTAAAATAATTTTGATAAGTAATAGAGGCAAGAGTTTGATTTTCATTACCAATATTAAGCCCTTCTTTGGCTTCCAAAGCCTGATGAAGACCGTCGGAAAATCTTCTACCTTCTTGCATTCTACCAGTAAATTCATCAATGATAACTATTTGACCATCTTTAACAATATAGTCTGTTTCATTGTTAAGAGTTTTATGCGCTTTTAAAGATTGGTTAATATGGTGGATAATTTTAATATTATTTGGGTCGTATAGAGAGGATTTAGGGCCAATAATAGCTTTATTTCTGAGTAATTCTTCAATTTTATCCATGCCATTTTCGCTTAAAAAGATATTTTTATCTTTTTCGTCAAATTGATAATCTGTTTCATCTAATTCAGGAATTATATTATTAATTGTGTGATATAATTTTGAATTATCTTGAGTTGGTCCAGAAATTATTAGTGGAGTTCTGGCTTCGTCAATTAATATTGAATCGACCTCGTCAATAATTGCAAAATAATGACCTCTTTGCACTAAATCATCTTTGCTATATTTCATATTGTCACGCAATAAATCAAAGCCGAGTTCATTATTTGTAGCATATGTAATATCGCAATTGTAAGCTTTTTTTCTTTCAATTTCTGAAGTTTCGCTTGTAATGCAGCCAACTTTTAAATCAAGAAATTTAAAAATCTTACCCATCCATTCAGAGTCTCTTTGGGCAAGATAGTCATTAACAGTTACAACATGCACACCATTGCCAGTGAGAGCATTTAAATAACATGGAAGAGTTGCAACCAATGTTTTACCTTCGCCAGTTTTCATCTCAGAAATTTTTCCTTTGTGAAGAACGATACCGCCAATAAGCTGAACATCAAAATGTCGCATTTTAAGTACTCTTTTTGAAGCTTCGCGCACAACGGCAAAAGCTTCATGCAAAATATTGTCTAGATCGTGGTTGCTAGATAGAAGATTTTTGAAATATTTTGTTTTATCTTTAAGCTGCTGATCTGTTAAAGAGCTGATATTTGGTTCAAGATTATTTATTTTTTCAACATCATTTTGTAATTCTTTTATTATTCTGTCATTGACTGAGCCGAATAATTTTTTTGCTAATAATCGTAGCATTATTGAAGGCCTTTATTTATTAATAAGCAATAAATTTACATGCTTTATTAATTTAGTAAAGATTAAATTTGTAGTAAATTAAGATATATTATTTTAAAAAATTTATGCCTTTTATATATTCTTTTATTCCTTAATGGGCATTGTTAACTAAGTATATCTAATAATCCATTTCGTTTCATAATTAGTAATTTGACAGAATATTCAAGCATTTTCTGTGATTTACTGTAACATTTAGATTTTCTTCTAAATCTAGCTAAGAAATGTCTGAATAAGCTGTTATAGCCTTCAACTGTATAAGTTTGGGCCTTTGATTTAATATGTTTATTTTTGGGAACAAAACTTTTATAAGGTTTCCAATAATCAGTCATAATAAAACCTTTAGCTCTGTCCTTTATTCCTTGCCAAAGTTCTTTCCCAGTTTCTTTTGATCTATCGCCAACAACGAATTTGACGAATTCTTTTGCATATCTATCAATAGCAATCCAGATCCAGATTGCATTTTTTTTGAGCCAACATAGCTATGCATCTCATCAATCTCAGTAACACATATATCATGCTTATTTTGTAATAAATCAAGATCCTTACCATATTGCCTTATCCAGTTATAAATCGCTACATGGCTAAAATTAAGAAATCTGGCTATTGACCTAAATCCTAAACCCTCCAAATAAAGCTCTAAGGCTTGATGCTTTTGTACTTTATTAGATGATCCAGATTTTTGAAATACTGTGTAGTAGTAAACACACTCTTTACACTTGTAGCGTTGCCTGCCTTTCGCAAAACCAGCCTTTACCACCTTAACGCCTTGGCATCTTGGACAGTTATTCATAATAACTCCTGAATTTTAGGTTAAAATGAATAATTTTATATTATATATATATTTAATTAACAATGCCG
>JAUROA010000026.1 GCA_030835745.1 Alphaproteobacteria bacterium | reverse complement strand
CAGTTACAATCTAATGAACTATATTTAGCAATTACTCAATATGAAGAAATTTCAGAAAAAATAGGCAAAATTGCTGCATATTCATATTTAATATATGCAATTGATACATCTAATAGTACTCATTTATCATTTTACCAAAATAATAGTGAAGAATTAAATAAGCTCCAATCAAAATTATTATTTTTTAGCATTGAGATAAATAAATTACCTCAAGATATAATTGACAATCACCTTAAAGATGATAACTTAAAAAAATATCAAACCTTTATCAGAGATATTAGAGCCTATAGAAAACACCAATTATCCAATGAGCTAGAAAAATTCAGCCTTGAAAAATCAATTACTGGATGTAATGCCTTTATTAGGCTTTTTGATGAAATATCAAATAATCTTGAATTTAACTATGATAATAAAATATTATCTTGTCAGGAAGTTTTTGATTTAATGTCAAATAATGATGAAAATATTCGTCAAAATGCTGCTAAAGCAATAGGTAAAACTCTTAAAGCAAATTCAAAAATATTTGCCTTTATTACCAATATTTTAGCCAAAGATAAAGATATTAGCGATAAATGGCGCGGTTTTAAGTCCCCTATTTCATCTCGAAATCTAGATAATTTTATTGAAGATGAAATTGTAGAGCTTTTAATTAAAAAAGTTAAAGAAAATTACAAAAAAATTTCTCATAATTATTACAATAAAAAAGCACAATTACTTAATAAAAAATCTTTAAATTATTGGGATAGAAACGCTCCATTAAACAATAATGACAATAGCAAAATCTCATGGCATGAAGCACAAAATATTGTTTTAGATGCATATCAAGAATTTAGCCCTAAAATGGCTGAAATTGGTCAAAAATTCTTTGATAATAATTGGATAGATGCCAAAGTTACAAAAGGTAAAGATAGTGGCGCTTTTTCTCATCCATGCACTACATCAACCCATCCTTGCATTTTAATGAATTATCAAGGAAAAATCAGAGATATTATGACTTTAGCCCATGAATTAGGTCATGGTGTCCATCAATTTTTATCAGCCAAGCAAGGCTATTTAATGTCCTCAACGCCGCTAACTCTTTCTGAGACAGCTTCAGTATTTGGTGAACAACTTACTTTTCAAAAAATTCTTAAAAATGAAAATGACAGTAATAAGAAAAAGCTAATAATTGCCAATAAGGTTGAAGATATGATAAATACCGTTATTAGGCAAATAGCTTTCCTTGAATTTGAAACTAAAGTTCATAGCGAAAGAAAAAAAGGCGAAATATCATTAGATAAATTATGTCAATTTTGGATGGATGTTCAACAAGAAAGCTTAGGGCCAATTTTCAATTATGATGAAGAATATAAATATTTTTGGAGCTATATACCTCATTTTATCCATTCTCCATTTTATGTCTACTCATATGCATTTGGCGATTGTTTAGTTAATTCATTATATGGAATTTATAAATCTAATAAAATACCTAATTTTGAACAAAAATACATAGAAATGCTTGAAGCTGGTGGCACCAAACATCACAAAGAATTATTGTCCCCTTTTAATTTATCTATTAAAGATGAGTCTTTCTGGCAAGAAGGTCTTGATGTAATTGTTAATTATATTGATCAAATTTAATATAGCCAATTACCAATTTTCTTTAATTATGAGACTTATTTAAAACTATAATTAGTTTTATCATTAGCAACATCCTCTAATATTACTCCTTTATCTAATAATTCTTGTCTAATTTTGTCGGCTAATTGATAATTTTTATTTTTCTTGGCATCTAATCTTTCATTAATTTTACTTAAAATAAAATCCTTATCAATTTCTTCAATTTTATCTTCGCTACCAAAAGATGATTTATCAATAAAACCTAAAAATTGCAATATATGAGTTAATTGCTTAGATATGTTACTATTTTTCTTAGATTCTTTGCACATCTCATGAAGCATTGCCAGAATTTTTGAAATATTAAAATCATCTGCCAGATATTTCATTGCCTGTACAAGATATTTATGATCCAGGTTTTTATCATCTATATTTTTAAAGAGATCTTCTATTTGCTTTTGATCCATCAGAAATTCTTGCTTAGAACTTTGACAAAATTTATTAATTGTTTTAATTGCATCTTCTAAAGACTTATCATTAAAATCCAGAGGCTTGCGATAATGAGTTGATAGCAATAATAATCTAATAACCAAACCAGAATATTTCTGAGCTATTAGATCATTAACAGTAATAAAGTTTTTTAATGATTTACTCATCTTTTCTCCATTAACTGTTAAAAAGCCATTATGAACCCAATAACTAGCATAATGTGAGTCTTGATGAGCGCATTTACTTTGCGCAATCTCATTTTCGTGATGAGGAAATTGTAAATCTGCTCCACCACCATGAATATCAAAATTATTACCTAAATATTTAGTACTCATTGCGCTACATTCTATATGCCATCCTGGCCTACCACTACCCCAAGGACTATTAAAAATTGATGATTCATCGTCATCATCATCACTTGGTTTCCATAATACAAAATCTAGAGGATCTTTTTTATAGTTGGCAACTTCTATTCTGGCTCCAGCATTTAACTCTGAAATATCTCTATTAGATAAATTGCCATATTCTTTATAGGTTTTAACATTGAATAAAACATGTCCTTGAGATATATAAGCATGACCCTTATCAATAAGAATTTGAATAATTTTAATCATTTCATCAATATGCTCAGTGGCTTTTGGCTGAAAATTAGGAGTTAAAACATTTAATTTTGCAATATCTTGATTAAAAAACCCTAAAATTTCACTAGTTAATGATTTGATTGATATATTTCTTTCCTTGGCACATTGATTTATCTTATCATCTACATCGGTAATATTTCTAACATAAGTAACATTATCAAATTTTACTCTAAAAAAACGATAAAATAAATCATAAATAACAATAGATCTTGCATTACCAATGTGAGGCCTTTCATAAACTGTTGGCCCGCAAACATAAAATTTTAAATTCTCATTATCTATTAATTTTATCTTAACTTTATTATTCGATAGACTATCAAATAACATTATATCTAACTTTTTTATAAAACTCATTAATTATTAAAAAGACTATTAATTATTTTTCTTCTAAGATATTTATGACTTCTAGGTCCGACTATATTTTCAATAAGATCGTTATTTTTATCATATAATGCCATAAAAGGTATTGCTCCTTTATATTGAATATTATTTTCTTGTAATAATTGACCCAAATTATCTATGTCATTTAGGTAATATTTTTTAAAGTAGATTTCGTCATATTGTGCAAAATAATTTTCAATATCCTCAATTTTATTATTATTGTCAATTGCAATAGCGATAAAATTCAAATTACTATTTTGAAATTCACGAGCAATTTCATTGATATTCTTGAAGTTTTTTGCACAACCTTTACACCATGTAGTAAATAAATATATTATATTTAGATCATAAATATCTTCATTAACTAGCTGCGATAATTTATAGCTATCAACCGCAATTAAATTGCTATTTTTATAATTTATATTATTAGAAGCAGCTATATCAACATCATATTTTGCAACATTTTCTACAAAAAAATGCCAACTAATTAGTGCCACAAATATTGCACCCATAATAACCAAAAAAAACATTTTGCTTTTTGATTTAATTTTTTGTAATTTATTGTATTTCTTATATTTCTCTAAAGAAACTACTTTGTCATTCATTATTATGATTATTAAAATTAAAAATCTACGATTAAAAACAATTATAGGAATTTATGATTTCGAGCAAAAAATCATGCGCGACATAATCATAAACGCCTCTTTGCACATTAAAAATGAATTATCTTTAACAACAGACGATATTAACGACACAATAGATTATGATACCATAGTTGAAGATATCACTAAAATTGTTACACAAAATAAGTTTAACCTAATTGAAAAATTAGCAAATGAAGTTTTGAAATCAATTTTAAAAAATAAAAAAATCGATTTTTGCCAAATTGAAGTTGATAAAGTAAAAGCAAGAAACGACACCGATTCATTTGCAATATGTCTTGAAGGACATAATAACTAAATTAGTTTAAAATAGCTATGTATTCTTCTGATCAAAAAATTCTCAAAAAATTTAAAAAACAAAGAATTTTTAAAATAATATTACTTGCTGCAAGCTATTGTTCAATATTTTTTATTATAATGGTTTACAGCCTAATTGCCGTTAAAAAAAGTAGTAATATCAAAATAATAAAATCATTTCAAGATAATCAAAATAAATTAGCCTCTGAAAAAATAATGACCAACCCTTCTATCAAAATAAAATATAATGATAATGATATCTACCATATTAACGCTAAAAGAGCTTATCATGGTAACGAAGAAGAAGCGATTTTAGAAAAAGTTACCGCCAAAGGAAAAATCGGAAAAATTACAGCAAATAAGCTAGAAATAAAAGATAATGGTAATAGATTGATATTTAGTGATAACCCTAAATTAGTTTTAACAAAAAAGTCAAAAAATAATTAAAGATGGTCGGGGCGAAAGGATTTGAACCTCCGACCCTCTGGTCCCAAACCAGATGCGCTACCAGGCTGCTCTACGCCCCGAATTTAATTGAT
>JAUROA010000025.1 GCA_030835745.1 Alphaproteobacteria bacterium | reverse complement strand
ATTCTGGTAACCAACAATATTGGGTCAATTTTGCGTTCTTCCTCATTAAGCTTATTTTCATTAATTATTAAATAATCCCCTACATTAATACCTAACTTCTCGGCCAAACTGCCTTTATATTTATCAGTAAATTGAAAGTAATAATTATTGTCATGTTCAAAACTATATTTTAATTCAGCGCCAATTCCGTAATATTGATCTGGGTTTAAATATTGCCTCCTATTAATTTTATCTAAGTGATCCAAAATTTTAACTTTGCTATCAGTAGAATCTGCAACATTTTGACTTTTGTATAATTTAAGATTGTCATAATTTTTTTGATCTTGTGAAATAAATTCGTTATAATTACTAAAATTATAAAAAGCTTCTAATTTATTTTTTATATCATGATTCTCAAGGATCTTATCATCTTGAGATATTTTGTTTAAATCTCTAACATCTTTCTCCAATAATTCCAGAGCCTCTTTATAGTATTTTAAAGCCTTTTTTTTATCTTCTTCCTTGTCTAGTACAATTGAAACATCAGTTGATAATTGAGTATAAAGTTCTGTTGCCTTTTTCTGAACTTCTGAATTAATACTCCTATTTGTACCAATATTAACTTTAACCTCGGAATTATCCTTAAATGGAAAATAAATTTTGCCACCCAATCTATGATACTCACGAATTATCTGTTCCAATCTGTTATTGTAATAATTACATAAATTAGATTTATCATCATCTCGAGTTACAAATGGAGCAAAATCAACATGTTCTTTTTTACTATCATCAGGATTTACACCAAATTCTTGATAAATAGGCTCAGCCTGACCACCATCGCTAGAACTTCCATATCTAGATTTCAAAACATGATTAGAATTAGCACCAAAAACAATTACAGCACAATCACTATCTGCCTGTAATTTATTGAATAATTGTTGTCCTATAGAATTTTCTCCTGTAAGTTTCTGTACAGGCATATAAAATATTTAAATATGTTAATATTTATTGTTAATTAATTTAATTATTATTTTATTTTAATAAAAAATTAACATAATATAATAGTAACATATTTTATATCACTTATCAACAATAATTATTACACTATAGATATCAATTATACATCTAAATTAACAACTTTTAGAGCATTTTCTTGAATAAATTCTCTTCTGGGCTCAACAACATTTCCCATTAGGGTAGAAAATGTTTCGTCAGCCTCATCAAACTCATCAACCTTAACTTGTAGCAATGTTCTATTAGAAGGGTCAAGTGTTGTTTCCCACAATTGCTCGGCATTCATTTCGCCAAGACCCTTAAATCTTTGAACTGACAGACCCTTTTGTCCAATTTCTTGAATTATATTTGCCAATTGAATAGGTCCATTAGCATTACGACTATCTTCTTGTTTAATTATTGTAATATTTTTGATAAAATATTGGCCAATATTAGCTGAAATATTGCTTAAAGATGATATTTCAGGATAATCATAAAAAGCTTTTTCTATCTTGAATATTGTTTTTACTCCACGATGCTCCTTAGTTATCATAATATCAGAATTTTCATCCGCTGCAACATTATATGACATTTCAGATGAAAAAATAATATTACATTTTTCCTGCAATTTAGCAATTACATCATTTTTAAATGATTGATCTTCATATATTCTTTTATCAAAAACTTGCGATAAAGCGCAAATTTCAGTAATTTCACTCGGAATAATTCGCGAAATCTGATTAACTAATTCAGCAAATTTTATTACCTTTTTTGTAAAATCATATAAATCATTACCTGCAAGATCACCTGATGATGTTTTAATTATAGTATTTTTAAGTGCATTATCTATGATGTGATTTTGTAATGCTTGCTCATTTTTAAGATAAACCTCACTCGAACCTTTCTTAACTTTATATAAAGGCGGCTGAGCAATATATAAATATCCTTTATCTATTAATTGCGGCATATGTCTAAAAAAGAATGTAAGTAGTAATGTTCTAATATGCGAACCATCAACATCGGCATCTGCCATAACAATAATTTTGTGATAGCGAAGTTTTTCAGGGTCAAAATCCTTATCACCAATTCCGGTTCCAAGTGCTGTTATGATTGTCCCTACTTCAGCAGATGAAAGCATTTTGTCAAATCTTGCCCTTTCAACATTTAATATTTTTCCTCTAATTGGCAATATTGCTTGATATTTTCGATCTCTTCCAGATTTTGCCGAACCTCCTGCTGAATTTCCTTCAACAATAAATAGCTCGCATAATGAAGGATCTTTTTCTTGGCAATCAGATAATTTGCCTGGTAAATTAGAAACTTCAAGTGCAGATTTTCTTCTGGTTAACTCTCTGGCCTTTCTTGCAGCCTCTCTAGCTTGAGCAGCTTCTAATGATTTAGATATAATTGTTTTTGCTTCAGATGGATGCTCTTCAAACCATTGAGATAATTTGTCATTGATCCATGATTCAACATATGCTCTAACTTCAGATGAAACAAGCTTATCTTTTGTTTGTGATGAAAATTTTGGATCTGGAACCTTAACTGAAAGAACTGCAGTTAAACCTTCTCTAATGTCATCTCCGGTTAAAACAACTTTATCTTTTTTAAATAATTTATTATCCGTAGCATAGCTATTTATTGTTCTAGTTAGCGCCGACCTAAGACCTGCAAGGTGAGTACCTCCATCTCTTTGCCTAATATTATTTGTAAAGCATAATATGCTCTCGTGATAACTCTCATTCCATTGCATTGAAACTTCCATTGCCACCCCACTCTTATCATCTTCAGCATTAATTGTAATTGGCTTATGTACACCTTTTTTACTTTTATCAATATATTGAACATATGCCTCTACACCACCTTCATAGAATAATTCTACCTCTTTTTCTTGATCAAGCCTTTGATCTTTTAATATAATTTTAACACCTGAATTAAGAAAAGATAATTCTCGTAATCTATGTTCTAATGTTGCATAGTTAAATTCAGTTACATTAGAAAAAGTATCATGAGACGGAAAAAAAGATACTTGAGTACCTTTATTACCTTCAGCGTCACCAATCATTTTTAATGGAGCAACTGCAACACCCCTTTCAAAGCGAATAAAATGCTTTTTACCATCGCGCCAAATTGTTAATTCAAGCCAATCTGAAAGTGCATTAACAACAGAGACACCTACACCATGCAACCCACCAGACACCTTATATGAATTTTGATCAAATTTACCCCCAGCATGAAGCTGAGTCATAATAACTTCAGCAGCGGAAACACCCTCTTCCTTGTGAATATCAGTAGGTATACCTCTGCCATTATCTTTAACTGTAACTGACCCATCTTGATTAATAGCAACTAAAATTTTATCACAATATTTTGCTAAAGCCTCATCAATTGCATTATCTACAACTTCATAAACCATATGATGCAATCCACTGCCATCATCAGTATCTCCAATATACATTCCTGGTCTTTTTCTAACGGCTTCAAGACCCTTTAACACCTTAATTGAATCTGCCGCATATTCTTTATCGACTACTGGATTATTATCTTGATTGTCATTTAAGGTCATTGCTTTCATATTTTATAATTTATTAATTTTAATCCAGATCAATCATTAATCTAGCTATCTATTTATTGGCGCTTAATATATTATTTAAGACGCTAAATTATGTTACTAATAATTAATTTGAATTATTTTATTTTAGCCACGCTAAATTCAAAGCTCAATAGTAATTTTTGAATTATTAAATTTAGAACTTGATATAATCTTACTTTGATAATCTTTAATGTAACATAATGAGTATTTTTTATCCTGACAATAATAAATATTACCTTGTAATATATATTCATTACCTTGCTTTAATGGTGGTATTTCAATATTATTATTAATAATATCATTCCAGTCAAATGTCTTTTTTATTTTTGCATTATTATCTGTAATTTGCAATAAATTAAGGTAGCTAGGCCCTTTTTCATTAATTTTCCAGTCTTTTTTAAGCATAATATCAACTTCAATTATTTCATTAGATTTGATATTTAGATTTTTTGCAATTTTTTTATTTAATGTAATTTTTGATAAATTTTTAGCAGAAATTTTCTGCTCTAACATGATATTGAATTGCGATGCTTTATAATCAGCTCTATTAATTTGAATAATTCTGTGATTATTTGAGTCTGCAATATAGAATTTATCTGATATACTAATAATTGATGATGGCTCAGAAAATTTAACCGATTTATTATTATTGATATTAATGGCCTTATAATCATATATATTGCTAATATTGAATTTATAATGCCTAATTGCATTATTAAGATTATCAATAATATATATTCCAGTATCATCAACTGTTAATGAGGTTGGGTTTTGCATTAATGCATTTTTAACATCAGAATTAACATATCCATATTTATCAATACCATGGCCTAAAATAGTTTTAACATTGCCTTTAATATCAAGATATCTTAGCGATGAAGATTTTGAATCGATAAAATAAAGCTTATTTTCATAAGCCTCAATATCGTATGTTTGAGCTAGCGATGCCTTAATTTTACTACCATCCACCATATTGAAGTCGCCATTACCAGCCAAAAGAGTTATTTTTTTATTTTTTAAATTGTAATTTATTAATTGATTATTTCCAGAATTTGCAACAACAAGATTATTATCATCTGGAAAAAAATCGATATCAAGAGGAGAATATAATGCAAATTTATCAACATTAACTGGTTTATCATTTAATAATTTTTTACCCCTTTTACCATTGCCAATTAATGTTGATATATTTTTCTTAGTAAAATCTGCAACCCTAATTGCATTATTTCCAGCATCTGCTATATATAATTTGTTATTTTTATATACCATGCCCTGAATTTTATTGAATTTAGCCTGCTTAAAGCTACCATCTTTAAATCCCGAACCCTTGCTACCAATAATATCAATAATTTTACCACTCAGTGAGACTATAGTAATAGTTTCATCTCCAATATTTGAGATAAATATCACTGGCATCTTTCTTCCATTATGGTCATAATCATAACTGTAAGACAATCTCGAAGGAAAATTAAGAATATGTCTAATAGATTTATCTGTTACATCCTTATAGTTAAGAGGATTATCATTTAACTTATGACGAAATTGATTAATTAATTGCAAAATGTAATCATCGATATTATCTGCTTCATCAAGCGTTGAATAGCTCTTAACTATATTTCCAGTTGGATCAATAATAATATATTTTGGAAATGTTTCAATCTTAAAAAATTTTTTAATTTTAAAATCATCATCAATAATAACAGGAAATCTAATATTATATTTAGCCACTGCATTATTTATTGATTGAAACTTCTTTTCACTGTCAAATTTGGCTGAATGAATAGTTAATATAGCAACCTTATTACCAAATTTATTTGTTTTATTTTCAAGATTTACAATATTTTGAATGCATGTTATACAGCTATGATGCCAAAATTTTAATATAATAATTTTATCCTTTAAATCAGAATATAAAATATTATTGATATTAATTAGCTTCTTGGGTTTAATATTGATTATTTGATTAATATTGTCTTTATTATAGCTAGATTTGGTTAATAATTTGTGTGAAAATGAAAAAAAAGACCAAATAAATATTACCAAAACTGCAATAAGTAGTAATAATGATTTGTCTTTTTTTGTAAGATGCATTTTGATTTATAGTAAAAAAGCGCAAAATTAAATAAATTAAAATTGCGCTTAAAAATTAAATATTATTTATTCTAAAATAGCTCACCGCGACGAGCTTTTCTTCTTCTTGCAATATTTTCTTTTTTTCTTCTCTTTTTTTCTTCAGATGGCTTTTCATATGCTTGCCTTCTTCTAGAATCTTTAATTAAACCTTCTCTTTGAGCTTTCTTTCTCAATGAACGAATGGCCATCTCAAGATTAGATCTTCCATTAACTGCTATTTCCAATTAAAATACCTCCTTAAATACCAAAAAATTATTAGTCTTCGTGAGACTTTTTACCCTTATGATTAGAAATTTTACGCTTATATCGCCTTAATTGCTTATCAATTTTTTCACAAGCTTCGTCAAAAGCCTTATATATTTCAGCGTCTTGATGATCGGCTTTAATATCAATGCCACCTTTAACTCCCTCATTAACAAATATTACACATGAAAATAAAGGACCTTCTTTTTTAAAATGAACATCAGCAGAAACGGCAATATCAAAATATTTACCAACTGTGTTTTGCACTTTATCCTTAGCATATTTTGTAAGAGATGGGCTTTCATCAATAGCACCAGAAATGATTTTAATATCCATAAATTAATTTACAAGGTTGTTTAAGACATATTGCAAAATTCCGCCCGACTTAAAATACTTAACTTCATTTTCAGTATCAAGCCTGATTATTAATGCAATTTCAATTTTTGTACCATCTTTTTTGCTAATGATACATTTAATTTCTTTCTTAGGCTTAATATTAGAATTAATATCTAATATATCAATAGTTTCATCGCCAGTAATATTGAATTTCTGATAGGAATCACCCTCTTTAAAGCATAATGGCAGAATTCCCATGCCAATTAAGTTTGAACGATGAATTCTTTCAAAGCTTTGAGCAATTACAGCTTTGATGCCTAACAATTTAGTGCCTTTTGCTGCCCAATCTCTAGATGATCCAGTACCATATTCTTTGCCAGCCATTACAATAAGGGGAGCTGAAATTGACTTATAAGACATTGCAGCATTATAAAAATATACTTCATTATTATTAATATCATATGAGTAGCCACCCTCTTTATTGCTTTTTAACAGCAAATTCTTAATTCTAATATTGGCAAATGTTCCTCGCACCATTACTTCATGATTACCTCTTCTTGAGCCATATGAGTTGAAGTCATTTTTACTAATATTATTATCATTTAAGTATATTGCTGCAGCAGAATCGCTGGCAATATTACCAGCAGGAGATATATGATCAGTTGTAACAGAGTCTCCAAGTAGTGCAATTATTCTAGCAGATTTAATATCACAAATCTGACTACTATCATTATTATCAAAAAAATTAGGCAGTCTAATATAAGTACTATTTGGATCCCAATTATAACTATCTGACTTACTGGTTTTTATTTCATGCCAGTTTGCGTCTCCTTCAAATAGATTTTGATATTTATTGAGAAATATATCGCGAGTTACACATTCATCTATGATTGATTTAATTTCTTGTGAATTTGGCCATATATCTTTTAAATATATGTCATTGCCTTTATCATCTTGAGAGATTGGCTGAGTCGTGATATCTATTTTTAAATTCCCTGCTAATGCGTAAGCCATTACTAAGGGAGGGGAAGCTAAATAGTTAGCTTTAACTAATTGATGAATCCTGCCTTCAAAATTTCTATTACCTGATAAAATTGAGCCTATAACTAGATTATTATCATTAATTTCTTTTTCAATTTCTGGATTTAATGGACCGGAATTACCAATACATGTTGTACAGCCATATCCAACTACGTTAAATCCTAATTGATCTAGATATTTTTGTAGACCAGATTGATTAAGATATTCACTAACTACTTGTGAACCTGGGGCAAAAGATGTTTTAACATATGGCTTTACTTTAAGACCTAACTCTACAGCCTTTTTGGCAATTAATCCAGCAGCGATTAATACAGCAGGATTTGAGGTATTGGTACATGATGTAATTGCTGCAATAACGATGTCGCCATTTTTAAGATTATCTGACTTATTATCTTTGCTATTTATAGATTCTTCAAGATCTATAAAGGATTGAGCCACATCTGCAAGATCATATCTATCTTGTGGACGCTTTGGTCCAGCTAAACTTGGCTTAATTTTAGAAATATCAAGCTCAATAATTTTTGAAAATTCTGGCTCATAATCATAATTATCAATAAAAGTTCCTTGAATTTGATTATATTTCCTTACTAAATCAATTTGATGCTGAGATCGACCTGTCAAATTAAGATATTGCAATGTCACCTCATCAACTGGAAAAATACCACATGTTGCGCCATATTCTGGTGCCATATTTGAAATTGTGGCGCGATCAGCTAAAGATAAATATTTTAATGCTGGACCAAAAAACTCAACAAATTTACCTACAACACCATATTTTCTGAGAATTTCAGTAACATTTAATACCAGGTCAGTTGCAGTAAGACCTTCTTGTAATTTGCCAGTTAGCTTAAAACCAATTACCTGAGGAATTAACATTGAAATTGGCTGACCCAACATTGAAGCCTCTGCTTCAATACCTCCAACACCCCAGCCCAAAACCCCAAGAGCATTTACCATTGTGGTATGACTATCAGTTCCAACAAGAGTATCAAAAAAAGCAATATTATCTTTACAACTAGTTATAGTTGCTAATTTTTCAATATTAACCTGGTGACAAATTCCAGTTCCTGGCGGAACAACTTTAAAATTATCAAATGAATTTTGAGCCCATTTTAAAAATTGATATCTTTCAAAATTTCTTTTATATTCAATTTCAACATTTTTTTTATAGGAATCAACTTGACCATATGAATCAACTTGAACAGAATGATCAATAACTAGATCAACAGGTACTTGAGGATTAATTTTTTTGGGATCCTTACCCATTTTAATAACTGCATCGCGCATTGCTGCCAAATCAACTACCGCTGGAACCCCAGTAAAATCCTGCATTAATACTCTAGAAACTAGAAAAGATATTTCTGTTCTATTTTCAGGATTATTAACTGAATTAGCAAGGTTCTTTAAATGTGACTCAGTAATATTTTTATTATCATAATGTCTTAAAAGATTTTCAAAAAGCACTTTTAAACAATATGGAAGATTTTTAACATTAACACCAAGATTTTGAGCAGATTTATTAATATCAAAATAATGATATTGTTTGTTATCTATGTTAAATGTTGATTTTACTATTGTTTGTTTAGTCATATTTTTTAAATTCTAGCTGTGAGATGTGGCGCAAACTATCCAATTTGGATTTGGTGATTTTAGGTCTTTCTTAAATGTCCATATATCTTCTACTTGATTAATTTCGTCACGCGAACCAACTATTATTTCTTCTGCGGCTCCAGTAATATAGTTAATTTGTTGAGAAATGAATTTAACAGCAATTACCGCATTATTAGATTCAATATTTGCAGAAATTATTACCACCTTATCAAAAGCAATAATATTAGTTGTTAAACTCTTGCCCTGCTCTTTTCTTTTATTATTTGCCTGATTAAAACCTTCAAATATTTTTTCAGAAATAAGAGATTTCACATCATTAAGTTTATCATGGGCAAAAGATTGAAGAATTGACTCAAAAGCAACCTTGGCACCATTTAAGAAAAAATCAGCATCAATATTGGTTTTTAAGAAAATTTTTCCTAAATTCTCTTTAGCATTAGCGTCTAATTTTTCTATTTGCTTATCATTAAATAATTGTTCAGTATTATTTTTAGTGGATTTAGCTCCTATTATTTTTTCTTTAGGCTTAACCTGACTCTTAGATTTGCTGTTTTTTAGCTGAATTATTTTTGTTTCAATTGCTCTTTTTTCTTCATCATCAATTTTTCCTAATTGCTTATTCAATTTGAAAAAAATATAAAAAGCAATTGCTGCAAATATTATAATATCCACAATAATATATATCATTAAGTTAAAAAAATAATAATCAGTTAATTTTCTAATGATGCAAGAAAAAATTTAGTGTAAAATTTCGCTATTATAAAATGTTTTAAACTCATCTTGCATAAGGCTAATTATTGCCCTTAATGCCCCCTTAATACCTATAGCTAGCTTTATAAATCTTATAATTAAATTAAAAATCGCTTCTAGCATTAACAATATTAATTAAAGCTAGTTTCTTGTTAAAGATAGCGATCTTTGAGAATAAATATTTTACAATATAATAACCAAATTAATATATTGGTTAAATATGGGGCAAACGACGGGTTTCGAACCCGCGACCCCCAGAATCACAACCTGGTGCTCTAACCAACTGAGCTACGTTTGCCATAATTAATAGTTAATGAGAAAAAATTTGATAAGTCAACTATTAAAAGATTTTAAATCTTTTAAAAATTTCAATAAAATTAGGAAAGCTTGTATCAATAACTGAAATATCATCAATTTCAACACCATAATCCATGGTAAGACCCATAATAATAAATGACATTGCTATTCTATGATCCATTGCGCTATTAATTATTGCTTTTTTGTTAATTTTTGACGATTGTCCGTTAATTTCAATATTATCTTCTCCTAATTTAATATCTACTCCACAATTTTTTAGATTTTGTGCAATCATTGCCAATCTGTCACTCTCTTTGACCCTTAATTCCATAAGTCCTGACATTTTACTAACACCCTTAGCATTGGCACATGCAATTGCTAAAATTGGATATTCATCTATCATTGAAGCTGCCATTTCAGCTTTAACATTAACTGCCTTTAATTCAGAATAGCAAACTTTAATATCGGCAACATTTTCACCTGAAACTTGCCTAATATTTTTAAGCTCTATATTGGCCCCCATCTCCTTTAATATTTCAATAATTCCAGTTCTTAAAGGGTTAATCCCAATATTTGGTAATGTTACTTCAGAATCTTTGATCAAAAGTGCGGCAACAATAAAAAATGCCGCAGATGAAATATCATTAACAACTTCAATATCCTTGGCTTGAAATTCCTGGTATCCTTGATACTTTATTATTGTGCCTTTTTCGTAATTTTGTTGATCTATTTTTAGACCTAAAAAACGCATCATAATTTCACTATGATCGCGACATTTTGTAGGCTCAAAGATAGTAGTAATTCCTCTTACAGCCATTGCTGTAAGCAAAATACAGCTCTTAATTTGTGCCGATGCAATATTCATACGATAATCAATTGGCACCATCTCATCACAACCCATAACAATAAATGGCATGTAATTTTGATCTCTAGCAATAATATTTGCCCCAAACTCTTTTATTGGCTTAAATATTCTCTGCATTGGTCTATTAGTAAGAGATTTATCTCCAATAAAAAAACTATTAAAATTATAAGGCGCAACTAATCCAGCCAACAATCTTGCTGCAGTGCCTGAATTTCCCATATTAAGCTCTTTTTGCGGCTCCATTAATCCAACTAAACCAGAGCCATAAACCACCCAATCATCCTGCTCTTTAGTTATATTAACCGCCATATCTTTTAAAGCATTAGCAGTATTCATAACATCTTCACTTTCTAAAAGATTGCTAATTTTTGTTTTTCCATTTGCTAATGCTCCAAAAATTAGAGATCTATGAGAAATAGATTTATCTCCTGGAATTTTAATTACACCCTTGAGCGCAATATTATTTTTCTTAACTTCTAAGCGCTTCATATTTGTGGCATAAAATTAAAAATTGCACTTAAAATAGGCTTCATCATAAAAATTAGCAGGATATTTATTAATCCTATGATAAAAATAATTAATTTTGTATTAATATTATCATCAATAGCAATAATATTTGATGGCTTATCAAAATACATTATTTTAACTATTTTAAGATAATAATAAGCTGATACCACACTAAATATAATAGCAATAATTGCTGCAGGCAGAAAGCCAGCAACAATAACGGCCGATAAGATATAAAATTTGCTAAAGAATCCTGCTAATGGCGGTATTCCTGCACTAGAAAACATCAAGGCTGCAACCGCAAATGCCATTTTTGGATTTGTTTTCGATAGCCCAGCTAATGAATTAATATCATATATTTTATTTGCCATATCATCATCTTCATGATTATATTTTTCGCCATTTTTTTCAATAATAATATTTAAGAAGCCAAATGTTCCAAGTGCAATAATAGCATATATCATGGCATAAAAAACTGTATAAGTAAATCCAAATTTAGATAAAGCCGACAAGCCAAGAAGCATAAAACCCACATGTCCAATTGAACTATAGGCAAGAAGTCTCTTAATATTTTTTTGATATATAGCTCCCAAGCTACCCACAATAATGGAAATTATTCCTGTTACCACAAATATTTTATTGATACCCGGCCATTTAATATCGAAATTTATCAAAATATTCATGAGCGCTATTAATGAACTAAATTTAACCAGAGCAGCAAAAAATGTTGTAATTATTGAAGCACTTCCCTGGTAAACATCTGGTGTCCACATATGAAATGGTGCCGCAGAAATTTTAAATAATAATGCTGTGATAACAAAAATAAATCCAACCATAACACCCAATGGAATATTTTTAACAATTTGTGCATCTGCAACATCATATAAATTGCTAATTGCACTAAAATTAATAGAACCAGAAAAACCATATATTAAAGAAACTCCAAATAAGAATAATGCAGAAGAGAGACTGCCAAGAATAAAATATTTAATCCCAGCTTCCGCTGATTGTGTAGATTTCTTATTAATTGCACATAATATATATAATGGTAATGACTGCATTTCTAAAGCTAAATAAAAAGTCAAAAAATCATTAGCAGAAATCATCAACATACCACCAGCTGTGGCTATCATTAATAATGCGATAAATTCAGAACTAATTTTGCGCTCTAATATAACAAAATTAACTCCAAGTAAAATAACACATACCAGCAGCAACAATAAAAAACATTTAACAAATGCGGTAAAGAAATTAATGCGCAGCATATCATTCAAGATCAATGTATCGATTGTAAATGTCTTTTGGATCGAAATTAAGACCATAGCACAAATTACTAACCCAATAAAATGAGTTAAATAATTAATATATTTTATTTTTTTACGTAAAAAAGCATCAAAAATAAGCGTAAAGAATGCACCGCAAACCAATGTAATCTCAGGAGCAATTAATATTAGATTCATAATTATTTAAGATATATTTTAGTTAATGACTCAACTGGTAATACTAAATATTGCATCAATAAATTAGGCATAATTCCAAGAATAATTACTAATAATGCCATTATTGATAATACCAAGAATTCTGACTTAGATAATTGTTTAAAATTAGCAATTTTTTGATTAGTAATCTCGCTAAACCAAACTCTTTTATAAAGCCATAACATATAACAGGCGCCAAAAATAACTGATATTGCTGCAATAAATGAAATATAAATATTGACTTGAAATGTGCCAATTATTGTTAAGAACTCACCAACAAAACCACTTGTTCCAGGCAATCCAACCGAGGCCATAGTAAATATCATTGCCAACATTGCAAAAACTGGCATTTTTTCTGCAATTCCGCCCATATCAGTAATTTTTTTAGAGTGCAATCTATCGTAAATTACACCAACGCAAATAAATAAAGCTGATGAAATAATTCCATGACTTATCATTTGGATAATTGCCCCATCAAGAGCTTGCTTGTTGAAACTAAAAATTCCCATTGTAACAAATCCCATATGAGCTACAGACGAATACGCAATCATTTTCTTAATATCTTCTTGCATTAAGGCAACAAATGAGGCATAAATTATTGCAATTACACTGATAATTAGAACCATATCTGCAAAATATTTTGAAGCCTCTGGAAAAAAGGGTAATGAAAATCTTAAAAAACCATATGCTCCAAGCTTAATTAAAATTCCAGCAAGAATCACAGAACCAGATGTTGGAGCCTGAACATGGGCATCTGGCAGCCAAGTATGAAGAGGAAACATAGGAACTTTAATAGCAAATGAGGCAAAAAATGCTAACCATAATAACTTTTGATGAAATAAAGGAAATCTTGGCATAATGTTTGACAAGGCAATGACATCTGTTGTTCCGGTATATAAATATATGCATATAATTGCAATTAAGAAGAATAGAGATCCTATAATTGTATATAAGAAGAATTTATATGATGCATAAACTCTTTTTTCGCCACCCCAAACTCCTATTAGAATAAACATAGGGATTAATGCAGCTTCAAAAAATATATAGAAAAATAATATATCAAGCGCACAAAAAGACCCGATAACAAAGCCTTCAATCAATAAAAAACATATAATAAATTCTTTATAGCGATCTTTGATAGATTTTTTACTCAATATAATACATATTGGAGTTAAAAAGGCTGTTAATATTATCATAATTAGTGATATTCCATCGATACCAACAAAATATTTAATATCGTGATGAGAAATAAACTTCCACATTTGCTGAAATTGAAAATCCTTATTATTGATATCAAAGTTAAATAAAAGATATATCGATAGCGCAAATGTTGCAACTGAACTTAATAATGAAAAATTATAATAAGCAGATTTTTTTGAGAAATTTACAACGCAAAGCAATATTGCTGAAATTATTGGCAATAATGTTAAATATGATAAAATTCCAATATTATGAAAAACTGCTAAAAAACTGCCATTTAAGAAAGACATTCTTAAAAAATAATTAAATTAAGTGATTTTGGTTATGATATTATTAATTAAAAATTTATAATCAATCGTCAATTAGTTAATTATTTAATGCTTCTTTAAACGTAATATAGAGCTTAACTCTTAATTAAAATTGATTTTTAACATAAATCATTAGTAAATCATTTAAAATATATTGCCTTAACTGAGATAATTTTATCAATTTATACTCCAAAATATTTCAATTAAAATTATCTTATGGTGAATTTATGGTGAATTTTTGCCATAATTTTACATAAAAATAGAAAAATTATCACTTTTAGCGGCTATATATATTTGATTAGAGGCTATTTATTAGTTGATTTTATGATATTAATAAAAATAATATATATCTGTTTTAAAAAAATACAATTAAGAAATATAATTAAGCATTAATTCTATCAAGAATGCCAGATAATAAATTTAAATTAGACAATAAACAGCAAGAAATTCATAACAAGCTGACAAATATTAGAAATGACTTGGAAAAAATTACCATAAATAAAATTTTACGTAAAATTTTATTTATTAATAGTAAAGAAATTAAAGGGTTATACATATATGGCGATGTTGGCAGGGGAAAATCTATGCTGATGAAAGAATTTTACAATTCTTTAACCAAGACCTCGAAAATATATTGCCATTTTAATAGTTTTATTAAAGCAATTCATGAAGCTCTTCGAGATATTAGAAATAGCAAAAAAAAATATGATGATCAACTTATTGCAGCAATTAATTTAGTATTAGATCCTAAACTTCAATATCTGGTTAAATATAAGGATGATGAAATTAAGAACACAAAATTTAAAATCAAAAATTTTTTTAGCAAAAAAATCAGAATTTTATGCCTTGATGAGTTTCAAGTTATTGATGCTGCAGACTCTATGATCTTATCACGTGTTATTAGCTATTTATTTAGCCATAATATTATCATTATATTTACTTCAAATACACATCCTCAAAAACTTTATCAAAATGGTATCCAAGCTGAGTTATTCCAGGATTTTGTAAAAGATACATTATTACTCAATTCGCCAGATATTAAACTAGATTCAGATAATGACTATAGAGCAAAAAAGACCCCTACTTCATTGAAACGTTTTTATGTTAATGATCGATATTATGACGAAAATCTTAATGATTTAATTAAACAATTAACTAACAATAAAGACTGCTTTATTACTAAAATTAAGGTCTGGGGAAGAGAAGTCACTATAGATAATAGCTATTTTATTAATAATAATGATTTAAATATATTAAACTCAATTAATAAGCCCAATTCTGATAATAAAGGAATTAAACATATTGCGAATCATAATAACAATAAATTTGCAATTGTAACTTTTGACTCAATTTGCAGTAATAGCTTTTCTGCCGCGGATTATCAAGCAATTAGTCAAACCTTTGATCTTATAATATTATTAAAAGTTCCACCATTATCACCACAAGATACAAATGAAGCCAGAAGGTTAACTTTATTTATTGACGAAATATATGAAAATAAAACATCATTAATTACACTTTCTGCAAAGGAAATTGACGAAATATATCCTCAAGGCATTGGCTCAAAGTCATTTCTAAGAACAATTTCACGCTTCAAAGAAATTCAATCACATGATTATTGGATAAATAGCAAGCTATATCAAGAAACCTCTTCAAATAAATAAGAATTCAAATCTTAATTTAAGATTTATTAAATTTTAGATTAAAATATCTAGCGAACATTTTCCATAATCAGTTGCATGACTAATATAGCCACCCATTATTAAAGATAAAAATGATAGCGATATACTCTCTTTTCTAGTAAGATTGTAATATTCATCCTGATATTTACTCGACAATATTATATGATGATCATGACATCTAGATATTTTTATTTTCTGAGGCATGTAACCATAATATATATTATTAATATATAATTTTGTTGGAACATTTCGTGCCTTAAATTCTATATCTTTACTACCCCCATTAATTAAATGCATGCATGATTGAAGTAATAATAGGCAAATAATTGTGATGATTAATTTATACATTTTATATCGTTAATTATGATGATTTTTGGTCAGATAAATTTTACAATCCGATGTTATTTCTTTAATAAACTGTCTAAATGAATAATTAACAGATCTTTCTAAGATTGACCTTTTAAAGCTATTTATATTTTTGCTATAAAAAAACCATTTATCATGAATTTTATGATTTTTAGCATTATATATTTCAACTTTTACTGACATTTTTAAAATAGGCTTAAATCTATAATTATAATCTATTACTGGATAGATTGACATATATCCTATTTTGAATATGAACTTTTTTTGATAGTCATCTTTATTTACTGCAATTTTATTCTTCTTAAGCCAATTATCGATACTTAATCTAAAGATATCTAATATATCATCATTAGTGTAAATTTGGCTTGAATATTTAGAATAAAAAATATTTTGTTTTACCTGATAACCAATAATATTGTTCTTAATATTATTATTAAGTGCTATAACTTCAATTTTAGCATTTTCAATATTTGCAATAGATCTATTTTTTGTAAAATTGGCAACAGGATTAATTTTAATTTTATAAGAAGAGCTATTAGCACTACAAGAGTAATTAAAAAAATGTAATGCAATTATAAAATATAATATTAGGGCTTTTTTATAATTTGTGATGTAGTTCATATTTTTAAAATGGAGCGGCCTTAAGCCGCTCCATTACTAGTTATTAAGTTTAAAAATTATATGAAAATCCAACTTTAAATTGGTCAATATCTACTTTAGGAGTTAAGTCACCTGTTTTGTTTGAAATCTCAACTTCAGATATATTATATTCAGTTGAAATAGATAATATATCATTAACTTTAAAGCTAAGACCAACACCATATATTAAGGCTGCTTTATCATCAGAATTATTGATTGATTTAGTGCTATCAACATAATCATATTCATTAACCGCATATCCTAATGAAAAATAAGGAGTAACAACTTCATTGGCTTTATATCCTAGATCTAATTTAATACCATATCTTGCATCAATTTCAGATTCATCAATATTTGCATTAAGCCTATCATAAAATATAGCTGGGGTAATAACAAAATTATCATACACATCTATTGCATATTTATAATTTATAGAGGCACCAAAGCTATTTTTACCATGATAATTTGTTTCTTGATCAACAATTTGAGAATTAATAATATCTAATCCTACAGAATGCTTGCCTTCAAATGCAAATGCGCTATTTGACAATAAAGCACTACCAATAACAACAGCAGGTATTATTTTTTTCATAGTATAAATTTTTAGTTTAATATTGCGATTTAATTAAAAATCAATTTACAAATTGTTAAAAGATTAATTAATTGTCAATTAATTTTTTACAAATAAAATTAAATTATTATGATTTTAAGAGAATGGTAATAATTTAGAATTATTACAACATATTGCAGCTGCTAAAGCATCTGCTTCATCTTCAGTTTTGAAATTAGCTTTAGGCAACAAGACTTTGACCATCATTTGCATCTGATTCTTATCTGCTCTTCCAACTCCCACAATAGATTTTTTTATGGCAGTAGTAGAATATTCATATATTTTAATATTTTTCAGCCCAATTGTCAGCATTAAGGCTCCTCTTACATGACCTAATTTAAGTGATGATAAAGGGTTAACATTAATAAATGTTTCTTCAATTGCTGCAATATCAGGCTGATATTCTTCTAGAATTTTTGTTAATTCTTGATAAAAATGACTTAACCTATCAGATAAATCCCAATTAGCTTTACTATATATAGTTGAAGACATTACAAAATTTATCTGATTATTATATATAGATATGATACCAATACCAGTTTTTGTTAAACCTGGATCAATTCCTATTATTTTCTTCATTAGAATTGAAATTATTGATAAAATTTTTTATCTTCTTTAGCCATTTGAACTAATAAATTACTAACTTGAAATCTATTTTTATGAATTTTACTCAGACTATTTAACTTATTAACAATATTTTTAATACCAAGTGAGTCTGCATATCTTAATAAACCACCTCTAAATGCAGGAAAGCCAGTTCCAACTATCATTGCCATATCAAGATATTTTGCATTTTTAACTACACCCTCCTCCAAACATTTTGCTGCCTCATTTACCATTATTAAAATAGTTCGATCAATTACATCTTGATTAGTGATACTGCTCTTAGCTATATTAATATTTTTAACAATCTTATATATATTGTTATTAACTAATTTTATATCCTTATGATATTCATAAAAACCAATATTAGACTTCTTACCAAGTAGCTCTTTATGATTATCATTAATATAATTAAGGATTTGTGCCACTGCCATTCTTTTACCATAATTTTCTTCAAGAGATTTTGCAACCTTAACTCCAACATCAATACCAACAATATCAGCTAGAGTAAATGGGCCCATTGGCATCCCAAAATCCTCAATAAGCTTATCAATATGCTTGATATCACCTCCTTCTTGTAAAATATATGAAGCCTCATTTAAATATGTTAATAATATTCTATTAACTAAAAATCCAGCAACATCTCGAACAACAATAGGCACTTTACCTAATTTTTTTGATAATTCAACAATAGTAGCTATTGTTTTATCATTGGTTTTCTCTCCTCTGATAACCTCAATTAATGGCATTTTATTAACCGGATTGAAAAAATGCATACCAACAAATCTTTCTGGGTTTTTAAGAGATTTAGCCATTTCAGAAATAGATAAGGAAGAGGTGTTTGATGCAATAATTGCTTCTTTATTAATGTTTTTTTCAAGATCACATAAGATATTTTTTTTAATATCAATATCTTCAATAACGGCCTCGATTATCAGATCTCTATTTTTAAAGCCACTATAATCTAGTGTTGAACTAACTTTGGCAACTTTTAATGAAATTTCAAAATCAGTTATTTTCTTAATTTTTTTAAGTTGAGAAAAAATTTTGTTAATTTGCTTAAAACCAATTACCAATGCCTCTTTGGAAATATCCTTAATTCTTACATCAATATTATTTTTAGCAAATAGCCAAGCAATACCTCCTCCCATAACTCCAGCGCCCAATATAGCACATTTATCTATTTCTGCTGTCTGACATTTTTTTTCTATACCAATATCTTTTTTGAGATTTTCATTAGTAAAAAATAGCTCTATCATATTTTTACTAATTTCATCAACCACTAGATCACTAAATGCTTTAAGCTCAATT
>JAUROA010000024.1 GCA_030835745.1 Alphaproteobacteria bacterium | reverse complement strand
TATGTTATATTTGATATTAACAAATTTACTAATATTGAGTTAATAATATTTATCTTAATTAAGATGATATTTTTTACAGTAATAGTTGAAGAAATTATATATCGTTTTTTTGCAATGAATTATTTTCAAGATGTTTTTTTGGCAACAAAATATAATAAAATATTATCTTGCATTGTGGCAAGTTTAATATTTTCATTAATCCATTATTATGGCGGCATAATCTTTATGATATTATCTTTTATTGCAGGGTTATTTTTTGGTGGAATTTACTTAAAGACAAGAAATATTCAATCAGCAATTATACTTCATTTTTTGATTAACTTTACTCATTTATTGTTTTTTTCTTATCCTTCTTTATGAAATAAAAAAGATCTCTTCTTATTAATAACCAATATATTATCCCTATCAATATATTTTGCTAAAAATAACTCAAAGATAACCATATCATCAAAACTAACAGTAAGGTGAAAAGTTAGAATAAATAATAAAAAATAATAATAGCATCGCATAAGTCAAAAAATACTGACGCGCCTATTGCGCCTATAGGTTTAGGAAGTAACGCAGAAATGGAGTCAGAAATGTCAAAGGTCTATTTTAGAAGCATAGCATGTATCATGTGTCAAGAAATTATTAACAAAGTTAGTTAGTTCATAATTTTTAATCGATAATAACATAGATTATTTACCAATTAGTAATAATTAACAATTACTGATAATTATATATTCAGTACTTTCGTTGGCGCGATTTCTTATGAAAAGGTATATTTTTTCGATATTTTGACATATATTGTAAAATATGGTATAATAAAATTATATTATTTTTTTACTTAATTTTATAAATTAAATTTATGCTTAAGATTGAACGAAAACCTACGAGAGGAGGATGGCTTAAAAAGGCTTGGAGAGAATTCCGAAAATGGCTTGAAGGGCCTGAGAAAGAAGTTATCCCTGCTGCAAAGCCAGCTGTTGGGCAGTTAATTGAAGATGGATCGCAAGGCGCAAAAGGAGTGCAAGATAGCAAATTAGATATAATTGAAAAAATAAATGAAAGAGAAAAAGAAATAGACTCCTTGCTAAGTAATATTAAGCCTGATAATGAAATGACATTTCAGCAAAATTTAATGGTTGAAATGTTGCAGCTAGGATTAATTAAGAAAGCTATTAAAAAAGATGGTAGCGACCCCCTTAAGATAGTTGAAAAAATTAAAGTCGATCTTGAAGAGAATCTGAGCAAAAATCTGGGCACATTACCAGAAGATAAGATAAAACTAGATATTGAGGCAACTGAAACAGTGCTGAGCTGGATTAAGGGGGGTCGACATAATTCAAATAATGAAACAGTCTTAAATAGGGGTGTCTCTAAGGATGTCTCTGAGGAAGAAGAGCCAAAATCTTCTCCAAGTCCTAAACCAAGGGAGGTCTTAAGTACAATTTATAGAAGAGTTATAAGTGGCAGGATAATCTTTGGATATTCTCAGACTAGAGGTTCTCAGTCTGAGGGTTCTGGGCCAACAAAATCGCCAAGTGACCCATTGAAAACCAGCAAAGGCAGAGGCAGATCTTTATAAATTTAAATTTAGTGATCCAAACTTGGAATCTGATTTTATTTTATTGACAATGGTGCAAAATTTTGATACGATGAGTTAATTATTCAATTAAACTTAAAATTATCACTTATGAACAGAAAACAAAAATCTTTGGCACTTGCAGTTGCGGCTGGAGGTGCAGTTACGGCTGGAGGTGCATTTGCAATGCATCGCCTAAGAGGGCAATTATACTCCTCTGCCATAGGGAGGGCTTGCAAGGTAGCAAATGCTTGTACAGGATTGAATGTTGGCAGCAATGCTGCAGCAACTCCTCTTGCTAAAGATAAGTGGCCTGCACAATGTAGTGACGAATTGTCGCCAGGTTGCGAGGGTTTTGCTTCCTTTTTTCGCGTTGTTGATACAGATGCTTGGGATCGTTATAGAATAGCTGCCATTTTTGGTGATATTTTAGCCTTTTTTGGCGCAGGTTTAGCTCTGCCTAAAATTGTTTATCGCTCTAATTGTGGGGATTGTGAAGACGTCATGGGTCGTACCACCTTTTTTGCTGTGAGCGCTGTTTTTCCTCCTGCGGTTGGAATTTTTACGTCTATTTCTCAAACATATCCTTCAGAATATGAATTAGCCAAGGAAGAGTTAAATAATTCCAGAAGTGATAGTGATGATAAAATAAAAATAGATAAAATAATTGATGAAATGGATGGATATAAAAGAAGTGAGCATGAGCTTCTTTCGGCTTATTATATTCCTCTTGTTTATGCAGTATACGCTATCCTTTTAAATTTATATAGCTTAGATAAATGTCCAAATCAAGATTGTACAACTCTAGAGGGAAATCAAGATAATTCATCTCGAGAGATGTCAAGGAGGAGCTTGGGGGGTGGTCCGAGATCTGATGTGGATATGACAGCTCAAAGTAGGCCAGACCAGGGTCAAGCTATGAGCGGGATGGAAAGAGTTTTTGTCGGGCCTGAAGAAGGTGCTGATAATTCTAGTGGTAGTCAAGTAAGAAGATTATCCAACTCTTCTTTGTCATCAGGTAGAGGTTATAATGCTGATAATTCTAGTGGTAGTCAAGTAAGCAGATTATCCGGCCCTTCTTCGCCAAGAAGAGCTTATAGTGTTTAAAAGTTACCTAGCAAAGCAATTTAGCTTGATGGGCAATAATTATTTATAAATTTTTTTTGATCAAGTTCCAAAATTTAAAAAATCGCTGTGATTTTACATCGCTAAAAGCTACGGCATTACTTTTGGAGATGGTAACATGATGTTTTTTCTTTAGATCGCTAGCTGTTTTTAATATTTTTGAATCGGGGCAGTTGGGGATGATTATTTCATTGAAATTTTGTGCATTAGCAAGTATTGATATTGTTTCATGATAATTGCCTCTAAAGATTCTAACTTGTTTTTGACATAGGGTTTGATATATTATTTTGAGTCGTAGAGGCGATATTAAGTCGAGATATTCTTTTGAAAATATAAAAATTTTTTCTGAATTTGGGTAATCAAAATTTAAATTATAATCATTGAGCCATAGTAAATTTTTCATAAGTTAGGAAATAGTTTTTTATTTAGCTCTTCATAAGAAAAGTGCAGTTCGGGATTTTCTTTGTCATTGATCTTTAGTGTGTTGGAAAAGTATTTTTTTACATTTTCTAGATTAAAAATATAAGGTTTTGAAGAAAATGTGCTAGCAATCCACTGAAAAGAAAGATTGTTTGATGGTAGGTCAGCATCAATTAGATTTTGTAAAAACCACATTGCCCCTGCTTGCCATTTAATTTTTCGAAAGTGAATTATATAAGATGCTAAATACATTCGAGCATGATTATGTAGGTAGCCTATTGTGGTTAATTGCTTAATAAAGTGATTAATTACAGAATTTTTGGTGGTAGCATTTTTAATATCATTTGGTAAATGATTTTTATATTGGTCATGGCTAAACCCAGTTTTATATTCTTCAATATTGATCCAAAGAGAATTATTATTATTAAAAAAATAAGATTGCCAAAAATATCGCCAATATAATT
>JAUROA010000023.1 GCA_030835745.1 Alphaproteobacteria bacterium | reverse complement strand
TGATTGATATTATGGATATTCTATTTGTTTTTACTAAAAATGCAAACCTTTGTTAACAGTGCCTAGAGAAGTTTAAATCATCCATAATTTGATAAAATATCAGTTAATAAATCAGCCATAAAGCTATATAAATATTAGCTTTATGGCTGATTATAACAAAGAATTTATTAGATTATTTTGGGTTGGATTTAGGACAGTCCCTAGTAGTGATTTTGGAATTTAAGCTTGATTTATTGTTAAATGTTATTAATATTGCATTATTATAACAATTTGCTACTGCTTGTAATATATGATACCGTTATTTAAAGTTTTTATTTCAAAAGATATCAATGAAAAGCTATTAAGCGTTTTACACTCTGGATTTATTGGGGAGGGTGAAAGCGTTAAAGGGTTTGAAAATAATTTACGTGATTTTTTAGATAGCAATTTTGTTGCAACTGTTAATGCAGGCACGTCTGCATTACATTTAGCATATCATATGTCTCTTTATAAAAAAAAGGGTTATAAAGTAAATAATGATCTTGAAATTATAACTTCGCCAATGACATGCTCTGCAACAAATACGCCCATTATTAATAATGGTGCAAAAATTGTTTGGGCAGATTGTGATTCAAATACTGGAAATATATGTCCAGAATCAATAAGAAAAAAGATAACATCAAAAACCAGGGCTATTGTAATGATTCACTGGGGAGGAAACCCTTGTTTAATTGATGAAATAAATCAGATTGCTAAAGAATACGGTATTAAAGTTGTAGAAGATGCAGCTCATGCACTTGGTTCTGAATACAAAAGTAAGAAAATTGGATCTATATCCGATTTTACTTGTTTTTCATTTCAAGCAATTAAGCACATTACTTCAGTTGATGGCGGATTGTTGTGTTGTAAAAGCAAAGAATCATATGAAAGAGCAAAATTATTACGTTGGTTTGGCATTGATCGAGAGCCAAAAGCAAAAGAAAAGGTTGACCTAAGATGCGAGTTGGATATATCTGAAGCTGGATATAAATTTCATATGAACAACATATCAGCTGTTGTTGGAAATGAAAACTTAAAACACGTTAACTATATAGTTGGTAAACATAGAGAAAATGCGTTGTTTTATAATAATTACTTTGATGCGCATGGTATAAAATATGCAAAAGAAAATGAAAAATCTGCATATTGGCTGTATACTATACATACTAATAATAGAGATGAGTTGATGAGAGGGTTGCAAGAAAAAGGCATTATGTCTTCAAAGGTGCATGCAAGAAATGACAAGCATTCAATGTTTAAAGACTTTTATACTGATGATTTAAAGGGTGTTGACGAATTTAATAGAACCCATCTTTGTATTCCCGTTGGTTGGTGGGTTAACGAGAAAGATAGGGAGTATATTGCAAAAAGTATTGTTGAGTTAAATAATTAAAATTTTATTTATAAAAAACATATGAAGAAATGGACAATTTGTAATGTAACTTATTTTTCAAGTCCTTATATTGAATATCAGTTGAAGATATTATATGAATTTAATGATCCAAGTGAATTTGATTTAATCTATGTAGATAACTCATGTGATGATAGCGAAATAGAAGAATTAAGGAAAATTATAAAGCCTTATAGAGATAAATATAGAAATGTAAAATTAATTCCGTATCGACCAAAATCGCAATACTCATCAGGGCAGCATGGAGAAGCTTTAGATATTGGAATGGAATATGTTGATTCACAATATCTTCTTGTTCACGATCCAGATTTCTTTTGGCTTAAAAAAGATTATTTGAAATGGTTAGAGTATTTACTGCAATATAATGATTGCATTGGAGCGCCTTATGTTTTAAAAGTTCAAGAAGGAAATGAATATTTTCCGTCAGCATTTGGTTGTGCATATAAAGTCGAGCAGATTAAGAATGTATCTTTTATGCCATTTGTAGATGGAGGCTATAAAGAATCGTGGGATCTCTATCATGAGAAAAATACTAATCATGATTGTGATTTTTTCTACGATGTTGGATGGAAAATTAGAAGACACTTATCATCAAGTCATAATGATTATAATTTTATATCATTTTCACAAGAAAATATTTTTGATCTATTGAAAGAATCTATACCTTCCTTAAATAATCAAGGTTATTCTTTTGAGTCTAATGCAAGAATTTATTTTCATAATAAAACAATTGTTGCAAGTCATTTATTTAGAGGTAATTTTACTGGAAAGGTTAAGGATAACAAGGATCCTAAAAATAAAATGAATGTAAAATTAAAAAATATTAGAAAAGACATTGCTGAATTTATGTATAATAGTGTTTTGAATAAAAATGATATCAATAAAATCCTCAATATATCTTATGACCGCAAAGTGGTTTTTAAGGATTATTTTTATAAATTAAAATTCACCAGATTAATTATATTGTTTTTTCGTTATCTTGGAAAAAAAATATTAAAAAAATTTAGAAAGTTATTTTATTAAAATTGAATCATGTTAAATATTGATAATTTACGTATTAGAAGGATAGAGTCAAATGATGCCTCATTTCTTACTGATCTTAGATCGGATTTTGATGTAAATTCAATGCTGGGTCACTTTATATTTCCAACGGAAGAGTCCCAAGCTGAATGGATTAAGTTAATTTCTAAAAATACAGAATGTATGTATTTTATTTTAGAAAAAAACGAGAAAGATAGTTCGATCTCAATAGGTATAATTAGAGTCAATCATATTGATTATATTAATAGAAGTTGTTCAGTTGGAGGCGATATAGCTGCTGATTTTAGGGGGAAGGGATATGGAAAAACTATGTTTAAAATAATATTTGAACTTTGTTTTAATTATTTTAATATGCATAGATTATGGTTACATGTTTTGGAAAATAACACGAAAGCAATAAAATTGTACAAAAAGGTAGGTTTTACAGAGGAAGGATTGCAAAGGCAGGCAGTTTTTAGAAAAGGAAAATATTTAGATTATATTATGATGAGTATTTTACGTAATGAGGCAAAAAAAATCTAATCAATTTCAGATGGCTTTAAATCATTTCTTTGGATTCTAGAGAGTCCTTATTGTTTATCTTGTGGCTATAAAGCTTTAATCAAGATGAAGTCTGTCTTCAGCTTCTTACTCGAGTAGCTTTTGAAAATATAATGCGAGATTATACTTAAATAATAATCACTTTTGGCATAAATCAAACATTCACTCGAAAAATACGTAAAACATTTCATCTCATTTTAACATTTACTGTAAATATCTTAACACTTGCCACTATATGAATATGATATCATGGCTTAACATTTCCAGGCAAGCTGCAAAAATCATCAGTGTGAATATTATCCTCTATTTTAATATTATTTGTTCCATAAAATTTTACATTCTCTGATTCAAAAACCTTTTTACTTAATGACTTTAAGCCTAATTCTTATAATTAAAGGTTGCTATGAAAGTTTTTTTCATATTTTATTATCTGTCTCAATTAAAGGATAAAGATTTTTGTGCAGATTGCCGTAGTAATAAATTTTAAAAATTGTAACAAAAACTGATAGAACTAGTGAATGGACGGGAGATAAATTTTATTAGTACTTAGCTAAATATATTTATGATGCCAAGAGACTCTATTGGCTAATCTTTAGCCAAAAAAGTAATTTTATCATTATTAAATATCAAATCATCCTTTTTCCTCTATATAATTTTGACTAAATTGTTAAATATTTTGTTGTTTTTATTTAGCATATATTTATCAGATATAAATCACAAAAAGTTATAAAATTACTTAATTAATAGATTTGAAAATCCGCCTATGGCTCTTGCAAGTCTTTTTATAAAATCTTTTAATTTAAATGATATTAAGTAAATTGGTGATGATATTAGCTGAAAGATAAGGCTTAAAAATAATTTTAATGACTTTTTACCTCTTTTTTTCTTTATATATGTTCTGCTCCATCCCATATGGTAATATCTTTTAAATATCATGTAAATTTCTTCATAGTAATTATTAGTATAAGTAGAGCTATGATCATTGTGAAAACATATAGAGTTTTTTACTTGAATTACTTTATAATTATTGGCGATTGCTCTATCGCATAATTCTTCATCTTCTGCATATAAAAAAATATTTTCATCAAAAAAACCTATTTTTTTAAAAATATCCATTCGAAGTAGCATATATCCACCGCAAATAAATGTGGTTTGGATGTAATTTTCATTTTCATGAATAATTTTGATTTTCTTTTTAAGGGTCTCAATTTCCTTTGATATTTCATGATTTGTTGGGTTAAGTTTTTTTATATCAAAACATCCTGCAAGCGCTATATTATGGTCGTTATTGGCTTGTTGTGCTAAATTATTTAATGAATCTTGAGTTATTGTGGCATCAGGATTTAAAAGAAAGGCGAATTTTGTTGATACTTTTTGCAATGCTACATTATTTGCTCTACCAAAGCCGATATTATGAGGTAGTTTTATTAATTCAATGTTATGATTATCGTAGTTGCTGTAAATAATTTGTGCTAAATTATCATTACTATTATTATCAACAATAATGATTTTATAACCATTATTAATAATAGTTTTAAGGCAATTTTCTATGATGTGCGCGCTCCTATACGTAACGATTATTATGGTTATTTGGTGATTAAATAAATTTTTATTAGTTATTTTTTTAATCATTAAGTAAAAAATCTCAGTTGATTGAGTTTTGTGATTTATTTTTAGCTAGATTAAGAAATTACTAACTCTTTTCTTGATCTTTATATTGGTTAAATAATGCATTATCCCAAAGTTGTTTATTATGTTAAGTTATCCATTAATATTTTGATCAATATATTCAATAAGTTTAAGTATAACCACATTTTTCTTTTTTGCAAATAATTTTTACTTGAAGCTTATCTAGAGAGCTTTTATAATTAGTAGCTTATTGGGCTAGAGGAGCTCAATAAATATGCTATCGTAGCTCAGTGGTAGAGCACTTCATTGGTAATGAAGAGGTCGGTGGTTCAATCCCACTCGATAGCACCATTTTAATTTTATTAATTATGGCTGAGGGTAAATTTCAAAATGTTCGCGGCACTAAAGATTTGTTTGGCGATGATATTGAGCAATTTAATAATATTATTGATATTGCCAAAAAAATTGCGCAAAATTACTGCTTTAGTGAATTGCAAACGCCAATTTTTGAATTTAGCGAGGTTTTTGAAAGAAATTTAGGGCAGGATAGCGATATCTTAACCAAAGAAGTCTATAAATTTAAAGATCGCTCTGATAATTATCTTACATTGCGACCGGAATTTACCGCTGCTATTGTGCGATCATATATTGCTAATGGTCAGTTAAATCAAATTGCATTACAAAAATTCTTTTCATTTGGACCAATATTTCGCTATGATAGGCCGCAAAAGGGGCGTCAACGTCAGTTTCATCAAATTAATTATGAGATTTTTGGTGCTAAAAACCATTATTGCGATGTTGAAATGATTATAATGGCGCAAGAAATTTTAGCAAAATTAGCAATTAATGACCAAGCCATTTTAAAAATTAATCATTTGGGATGCGCTAAAACTAAAGAAAAATATGCTGTAAAATTACAGCAATATTTTACTAAATATCGCAATGATTTGTCTCAAGATTCTATTGCAAGACTTGAAACTAACCCGCTTAGAATATTGGATTCAAAAAATCAGCAAGATCAAGCACTATTTGTAAATGCCCCTAAAATTAAGCAATTTTATAGCCCGGAATCAAAAGATAATTTGCAATTAATCACTGATTTGCTTGATGAATTTAATATTAAATATCATTTAGATCAAAATTTAGTCAGGGGGCTTGATTATTATAGCGGCTTAGTATTTGAGTTTGTTAATGATCATGATGGTGCGCAAAATACAATATTGGCTGGTGGTAGATATGATAATTTAGTTGCCAAAATGTCTGGTAATGATGTTGCGGCAATTGGCTTTGCTGCTGGCGTTGAAAGACTGATGATGATGACTCAAATTAGCCAAATTAAGAAGCGACCAATTGCTGTTAATTATGTATCGGATAATGAAAAATTGGCAGCTTTTAAAGTTGCAGACTTCCTAAGAAAGCATAATTACATATGTGATTTTAGTTTTGCTGGCAATTTTAAGCGTCAAATGAAGAAACTGGGTCAAAAAAATTGTCAATTTGCAATAATTATTGGCGAAAATGAGGTAAAGTCACAAAAATTAATGATTAAAAATCTTGATCAAGGTGTAGAATGTGAAATTGCAAATGATGATTTATTGAATTTTTTAAGTAAAAATTATGAAAATAATTAAATATTTACTAAGATTTCAAAATTTTGAGGCAAATTATCGTTTTTTTATGCCATTTTCTGCGATTTCTTTATCAATTTTTGTTATTTTGGCAATTCCTGCCATTATTAGCTCTCCCGATGATTATCAGCAGGGCAATGCTGTTAAAATAATGTATATCCATGTTCCAGGGGCCTGGATGTCGCTACTTATTTATTGTTTATTGGCTATTTTTAATATTTGCGGCTTTATTTTTAGGAATCGTTTTTTTTATATTATTGCAAAATCTATTGCTATGATAGGGGCAATATTTACTGCAATTACTTTAATTACTGGAAGCTTATGGGGTAAACCAATATGGGGTACTTGGTGGGTGTTTGATGCAAGATTGACGTCGGTTTTAATATTGTTTTTTTTATATTTGGGCTATATTATATTGCTAGACTCATTTGATGATCGTAAAAAAGGTGAAAAAGTAGCAGCAATTTTATCAATAATTGGCTTTATTAATGTGCCAATAATTAAATTTTCAGTTGATTATTGGAATTCACTTCATCAGCCAGCTAGCATTTTGCGCAGTCAGGGTGTAGCAATTCATGAAGCAATGCTTGTTCCTTTATTATTGATGTTTGGAGTGTATTTTTCATTATTTGTGTTTTTGGCCTTAATTAGAGTTAAGACTGAAATTTTAAAAATTAAAAAATTATCTTAAAATGACATATGTAGTTACTGATAATTGTGTGAAATGTAAATATACTGATTGTGTTGAGGTTTGTCCGGTTGATTGTTTTTATGAGGGCAAGAATATGCTTGTTATTGATCCTGAAGAATGTATTGATTGTGGAGTATGTGTTCCAGAATGTCCTGCTGAAGCAATATTTCCAGAGAGCGAAAAGCTAATTAAATGGGTTGAGATTAATCAAAAATATGCCAAAAAATGGCCAGTTATTACCAAGAAAAAGCCTAAATTACCAGAGGCTGATAAGTTTGATGGTGTTAAAAATAAATTTGAAAATTATTTCGATCCAAATCCTAATAAATAATTAATTATGACAATTTTTAAAGAAAATATAGCAAATTTAACAAAGCCCAAAGCTATAATTTATGATTGGGATAACACATTGGTAGATAGCTGGCCATTAATTCAAAGATCACTAGATAAGACGCTAATTTCAATGAATAAAAAGCCTTGGGGCCTTGAAAAGGTTAAGGCTAATGTTCATAAATCAATGAGAGAGTCATTCCCAGCGCTTTTTGGCGATAAATGGCAAGAGGCTGGAGAATTATATAAGCAAAATTATTACGATATTCATCTTGATATTGATTTTTTGCCAAATGCAAAAAAATTAATTAATTATGTTTCTCAAATAGGTATTTTGCAATTTGTGGTTAGTAATAAGGTGGGTGTTACATTGCGCAAAGAATGTGCAAAGCTGAATGTTGAAGATTTGTTTTTCTCAATAATTGGCGCACATGATAGTAATAATGATAAGCCAAGTAAGGATCCAGTAGAATTAGCTATTAGCGGCAGTGATATTGACTTAAAAAAAGATGAGATTTGGTTTATAGGAGATACTATTTCAGATGTTGAATGCGCTCTAAATTCCAATTGTACACCAATTATCTATAGTAGTAATAAGAGCCAAATTTCACCTTCAATTAGTCAAGAGGTAATAAATAGTAATAATATTGCCATTTATTATGATCATGACAATTTAATTAATCATCTAAATAAAATTAGTAATTAATTTGTTTAATTTAGATTAATATCAAAATCAATATTAAAAAACTCTTTAATTTTAGAAACATCAAGACCGCCATTTAGTGGTCTTGGGGCTTTAGCTTTAAAGTCACTTGTTGTTATAGGGTTAATTGTGATGTTATTATTGGAATTTGGTAGAAATTCTTTAACAAAATCATAATAAGAGATAATTCTATTGCTAGCTAAATGATATATTTTGTTAAGTCTAGGGTCATTTTCGTTTAATTGTGCTATGATGTTGATAGTTGATTTGGCAATGTCAATGCTATTTGTTGGGTTAGATAATTGATCAAAAACAATATTAAGGCTTGATCTTTCTTGGCTTAGTTTTTTAATTTTAGTAATAAAATTATTTTCTTTTGACTTGTTAAAAACTGTTGCGACTCGCAAAATTAAATATTGGCATTTTGCATTTATAACTGCTAAGTCTCCTTGATATTTGCTTTTGGCATAAATTGATAGTGGTTTTATAAATTCGATATCATCTTCTTTATTTGCTACTTTATTATTGCCATTAAAGACATAATTTGTTGAATAATGTATAAAAATTATATTATTTTTTGCGCAGTGATTGGCAATTTCTGCTACTGCAAGATGGTTAATTTTATCGGCAATTGTTATATTATCTTGGGCGTCATCAACTTTATTATATGCACAGGCATTAATGATATAATGACATTTGGGTAATTTGGATAAAAAATTAGCTAAATTTTCAACATCAGTGAAATCTGCGTCAAGCGATGAGTAATAGATAAACTTAAATTTTGTTTGCAAATTTAGTAAGTTAATTAAGTCGCTGGCTACTTGACCATTTTTGCCAAAAATAATTATAGTTTTTTTTGCAATTTTTGACATTTAAAATTAGATATATTCTTTAATTAATTCTAAAATTCCTTGTTCAAAGGTAAATTTAGGTTGATAATTTAGCTCTTTAACAATTTTAGAGTCATTAATTGCATATCTTCTATCATGGCCTTTGCGGTCTGTGACATATTTTATTTGAGTTTGATAAGAGCTATTATCAGCTTTTGGTTTAACTTTATCTAATATTGTGCATATTATTTTAACTACTTGATTATTATCAAGCTCGCAATTGCCACCAATCAAATATGTTTGACCAATTTTACCTTTTTCAATTATCAAATCAACTGCCCTATTATGGTCATCAACATGGATCCAGTCTCTTACATTTTTGCCATCACCATAAATTGGAATTGGCTCGTTATTTATGGCCTTTTTAATAATGGTTGGGATGAGTTTTTCACTATGTTGCCTTGGTCCATAATTATTGCTGCAATTACTAATGGTGATTGGTAAGTTATATGTTTTATTATAAGCGCGAACCAAATGATCAGATGCAGCTTTAGATGCGGAGTAGGGTGATGATGGATTATATGGGGTATTTTCGCTAAATTTTTCAGTGCTATTAAGTTCTAAATCGCCAAATACTTCATCAGTAGATATGTGATGAAAATGGAAATTGTTATTTTTATTAAATTCTTGTAAAGAGATTTTTAGTAAATTATGAGTGCCGTTAATATTAGTGTTAATAAAAGCATCTGGGTCTTTAATAGAGTTGTCAACATGGCTTTCTGCGGCAAAATGTATTAATTTGTCGATTTTATAATCGCTAAAAATTTTACTAACTAAGTTAAAATCGTTAATATCGCCCCTAATTAATTGGTAATTATTAGATTTAATCCAAGATAAATTTTCCTTTTTGCCAGCATAGGTTAGCTTATCTAGAACTATTATTTGGTGATTTTTTTGAATTTGTTGATTAACAAAAGAGCTGCCAATAAAGCCGGCACCTCCAGTTACTAGAAAAATACTCATAATTATTGTATTAATATTTATTGGTTATTTACTAAGCATAAGTAAGGTCTATCTTTAATTGAATTGAACTTAAAATTCAATTTTTTTAAATCTCTTAAAAATGGCTTTTGGCTTAAATTGCAAATCAATGCATTAAAAATCAATTGATCAATAATATTCATGTTTTTACTAGAGATTGAGGTATATATATTTAATAATAATTAGATTGGTGATTATAAATTAATTAGAATTTAGTATTTTTGCAATATTCTTTAAAGCTAGGTAAATTTTGGTCTCTTTCAGAAATTATGGGGTTGGTTACAGGCCAATTGATATTGATATCTTTATCATCCCATTTAATTCCACCTTCACCATCTGAGTTATATTCACCATTGGTAATTTTATAATATAAATCTGCTGGCTGATCACCAATTGCACAAAAACCATGAGCAAAGCCAGGCGGCACCCAAAATAAGGTTGATTGATCAATAATTAAGCCATAATATTTGCCAAAAGTGCTGGAATCTTTTCTTATATCAAGAGCAACATCAAATATTTTGCCAGAAGTGCAGCCCACTAATTTGCCTTGAGTAGGGTTGTATTGATAATGCAGACCTCTAATAACATTTGGCGCAGATTTAGAGTGGTTATCTTGAACAAAATTTGTTGGCAAATTATGTTGAGCAAATTGAGAATATTTGAATTTTTCAACAAAAAATCCTCTATCATCACCATGAAGATTGAGTCTGATAATTTTGAGGTCTTTTATAAAAACATTTTCAATTTGCATATTTTATTAATTTTCTTAAGTAATCGCCATAATTATTACCAACCTTAAATTTATCGGCTAATTTTTGCAAATCGATTTTGCTAATATAATTTTTATTAAAAGCAATTTCTTCTATGCAGCCAATTTTGATACCTTGTCTATTTTCAATAACTTCAATAAATTGAGAAGCTTTAAAAAGTGAATCATGAGTTCCGGCATCAAGCCAGGCAAAGCCTCTATTCATGCGTAATATTGTTAATTTTTTCCTTTTAAGATATTCATTATTAACATCGGTAATTTCAAGCTCGCCTCTAGATGAGGGTTTGATATTTTGTGCTATATTTATTACATCATTATCATAAAAATACCAGCCAGTTACAGCAAAGTCTGATTTTGGATTTTGTGGCTTTTCTTCAATTGATAGGGCTTTGTCATTATTATCAAGCTCTACAACGCCATATCTTTTAGGGTCACCAACTTTATATGCCACAATATATGCTCCATCCTTAACATTGACAGCTTTAATGAATTTGTCATCAATAACTTTGCCACTAATTTCACTGCCATAAAATATATTATCTCCTAAAATTAAACATACAGAATCATTTTTGATAAAATCTTTTGCCAAAATAAAGGCTTGGGCAATGCCATCGGGAGATGGTTGAATTTTATATTCAATATTAATACCAATATTATTGCCATTACCTAGTAGTTTTTTTATTTTTGGAGTATCTTCTGTGGTGCTAATTATCATAATCTCCCTTATACCAAGATTCATAATATTGGATAAGGGATAATAAATCATTGGCTTGTCATAAATGGGGAGTAATTGCTTGCTAATTGCATTAGTTAAGGGTGATAATCTTGTGCCACTGCCTCCAGCTAATATTATTGCTTTCATTTATAGTTTTTTATTTTTGTTAAAATATTTTTAGCGTCAATCTTACCTTTTTCGACTGCTGGTTGGTCAAATGGGTTGGTGTTTATTATATAGGCATAAAAAATTGTTTCAATCATAAAATGCATCATTAATTGACCAATATTATATTCATTTAATTCATAAATGTTAAATCTTCTTGTTAGGTAGTTTTTATCAATAATTGTTTTAATAGTTGCCTCTTGATTGGCATTTATAACATCTCCTAATTTATTATTTACTAAGTAACTAAGATCGTTTTTTAGGTAACTAGGTACTATTAGGTTGTTACCTTTATTGATGTTGGAGGTTGTTAAAAAAGTAAAAAATTTATCTTTTGGCCCGTCTAAGAAAAGCTGTAAAACACTATGTTGGTCAACGCTACCCATTGCTTTTAATAAAGTTATGCCTTGATTATTTTTGCCAATTGATTCGGATAAAAGTTGATTATACCAGTAATTAAAATGATATAACCTAGCAATATAGGGCATTGCAATTTGGATGTTTAATTGTTTTTTTTGTGATTCTTGCAAGAAATATACTCCTTTTTCTATGGTGTCATTATTGCTATTAATGAAATTAGACATTATTTTTTGACCACCTAGTAAATATTTTTCAATATCAAATCCATAGAATTTGGCGCCAATAAGGGCAACTTCGCTAAAGCAGGAATATCTGCCACCAATATCATTTTCATGAGTAATTATGGGGCGCTTCAAATTATCTGCTATTTTGGCTAGAGAGTTTTTGATTAGGTTTTTTTGAGTTATAAAATAAAGATTTTGAGCATTATTTTTTGCAAGTAAGGCCTTGTAAAAATCAATTATTGTAAGGGCCTGACATATTGTTTCAATGGTGTTGCCAGATTTTGATATTAGTAAGAAAGCGGTATTTTCAAATGGTAAATCTTGAAGAAATTCATGAAGATTTTGATGGTGAATATTATCTAAGAAATAAATATTTTTATCAGTCTTTTTGTAATTTAGGTCAAAAAATTTAGTGCCACATAGCGCCTTCGCACCTAGCGAAGATCCACCCATGCCACAAATTACTAAATTTTGATATTTATCAGAAATTTCTTGGGCAATTTCTAGGCTGTTATTTAGATAATTTTTAGCTCTATTATTAATATCAAAAATATTTTTTTGGTAATTTTCTTGCAGTAATTTTTGCTTTATTGGTGTAAAATTATTTATGTCAAATTGCTCAAAATCTATATTATAATATTCTTGTACTAAATTGTTCGAATTAGTCATTATTAGCTAGTTCAAATTGTTTATTATAAAGATTGGCATATTGATTATTCTGAGCAAGTAGCTCTTTATGGGTTCCTTGTTCAACAATTTTACCGTCAATAACCACGCATATTTTATCGGCATGCATTATAGTTGATAAGCGATGAGCAATAACTATGGTGGTTTTGCCTTTCATTAATTTATTTAAAGCATTTTTGATTAAATTTTCAGAAATTGGATCAAGTGCTGATGTGGCTTCGTCAAGAAGTAATATTGGTGAATTATAAAGAATGGCACGAGCAATAGCTATTCTTTGCCTTTGTCCTCCTGAAAGCATGACACCATTTTGACCAATTTGAGTATCATATTTATCACATAATTGCTCGATAAATTCATCGGCTTCAGCAAGGCGGGCAGCTTGAATAATTTGTTCTTTAGTAGCATCGCTTTTACCATAGCGAATATTTTCTATGATACTGTCATCAAATAGCATTACCTCCTGATTGACAACGGACATTGCTTTTCTGAGTGATTTAATTGATAAGTCTTTAATATTGTGATTATCAAGAGTAATATTGCCAGATTTTGGATCGTAAAAACGTAAAATCATATTCATGATAGTAGATTTGCCTCCGCCCGAAGGGCCAACAAGGGCAACTGTAGTGCCAGATTTTATTTCAAGATTAACGCCATTAAGAGCTGTTTTGTCATCAATATAGTTAAATTTAACATTGTTAAAACTTATGTCGCCTTTGACATTTGTGATAATTTTGACATTTTTTTTGTCAATAATTTTGGGCTTTTTATCTAATGTTTCGAAATATCTTTGAGTTGCGCCAAGACCAAGTTGAATGCCGCTATTCATACCAGAAACTGATTTTAGTGGTTTATAGGCCATCATCATAGCGGTAAAAAATGAAAAAAACGCACCAGGTGTAGTTTGGCCGTTCATTACCTGAAAGCCGCCATACCATATTACAGCAGCAACACCAATACCCCCAAGCATTTCAACAAAGGGAGAAGAAATTAGTGATAAGCGAGATATTTTTTTGCTTAATTTAGTGATCCCATCAATAATATTGGCCATTCTACTAGCTTCGAAATCTTCACAATTATAAGATTTGACCAATTTGCCATATTGCAGGCTGTCATCCATTTGTGATACGAATTTCTGTGCCATTTTTTGGTCGCCAAAAGATAGGTTTCTGAGTTTTTTGCCAATTTTATAAACCGGATAAATGGCCAAAGGAAAGCCAATAAAGGCAATCAAGGCTAATTCAAGGCTTTGGTAAAACATAACGCCAATAAGAGCTAAAAGAGTAACTAATTGTTTAAAAAAGCCATTTACAGCCACTGAAATACCTCCGGTAATTCTGGAGATATCCATCATAATTTTTGAGATCATTTCGCCAGAAGAGGTGCGATTTAAGTCGGAAATATCTGAATAAATAAAATGACTATATAGCTCTTTCCTAAGATCTGCTGTAATAAAAATACTTATATAATTCATGATCAACATCTGAAAATATGTGGATAAAGCCTTGATTACAGTAATTATCATAATGATAATCGGAATTATTATTAGAACTTTAGTATTTTTATTGACAAAAACTTCATCCAAAGCTGGTTTTACAAGATAAGCATGAGCAGCGGTAGTGCCAGCTACTACAAACATTAATATTATTGATAAAGCAAATTTGAAGCGATATTTAAAAACATAGCTTTTAAAAAGCCTTTTAGTAAGATAAAAATTATTGGTATAATCAATATTGCTAGACATTTTAACGGATTTAATGGGCAAATATATCTAATTTAGCAAATCCAAGCAAATCCATTTCAGCTCTAATTGGCAAGAAGTCCAGGCAATTTTGCAATATTTCTTGTCTATTTTCGCGAGTGATCATTTCGTCAAGCTTGCTTTTAAGTTGATGAAGATATAATACGTCATTAGCTGCATATTCTCTTTGTTTTTGTGAAATAGAGCTATTGCCCCAGTCAGAGCTTTGTTGTTTTTTAGAAATTTC
>JAUROA010000022.1 GCA_030835745.1 Alphaproteobacteria bacterium | reverse complement strand
TGGGCGTCTAGTGATGCTTCATCATTATTGTTATCACAAGAAAAAAAAATAATTTCTTCTTCAAAAGATGAAGAAAGTGTTTTTGATTCTGCTGCTTCAGTTTTTGTTTTGAATTCTCAAGATATTATGAGATCAGGTGCTACTAGCTTGCCTGAATTACTAAGATTGGTTCCCGGTGTTGAAGTTGCTCAATCAACCTACAGTGAACTACCTGTAATAAATTATTATAATCAATTTTTTTAAAAAATGCCTCGCAGATACAAAAATAAAAAAGTTACAGCCTTCTCAGTTACTAATATTGCAGTAACACTAATCGTTGTCTCACTTACAACTGCTGTATATTTAACTGTAAATAAAATAGTTGATGCTACTAAAACTACTGCAAGTCAATGGAAGAGTTCATCTAATATCTCTGCTAATAGTCAAACATGTAGTACAAATGTCACAAGAATTAATAATCCAGATTTTTTCTATCGCTATGGAAGTCATAGTACCGCAAGTTCATTTACCCTTGACAATTGGACATTATCAGTAAATTCATCTGTTTATAGTTTTGAGGGTCTTGCTTCAATATTGGTGTCACCGAACAATTTTACATTTAATGGTCAAGATGGTGAAAATGGATGTTGTACTTCACATGGAAATAGAGCATTAGGCGCAGCATCCACAACTCCAACAATAACTATTGCAATGGATAAGCAATATTTTATTTCTGAAATTGAATGGTTTGGAGTAGATACTATGCATGGAGGTTATAGAAATGCAAAAAATGTTATAGCAGAAGGTTCTAATGATAATTCCAGCTGGACTAATTTACTATCATTCGAGGTTCCACTTAATGCAGATTGGGATATTGCTGAAAAATATACATTATCAAATCCTGGAAGTTATCAATATATAAGATTTAGAATTACTTCTAATTGGGGTGCTGGAGGAACCACTAAGATTTCAGCTATATATTTATATCAAAATGAAACTGTTTGTAACTGATTTTATCATATTTATTATACGTGAATTATCTAATTAATATTGCATCCTTACATTTACTTTTTTAATTAAGCCTGTCATTACAGCTTGAACTTGAGTTATTATTCTGTCTGGCTGTTTTTTTATCTTTTATGTCATCTTTTTGCAGTGTAAATTCATTTGTAAAAACCACTACTTGACCTGACAGTTGGTGTTTTATGAAATAATATTTATTAATTTTAATTTAGCACTAAATCATGAATAATGTAGAAAGAAAAATAATCAAACCAAAACTTGGTTTATTAGAATTAGCCAAACAGCTTGGCAATGTATCGCAAGCTTGCAAAACCTTTGAGTGTTCCAGAGATACCTTTTATCGTTATCAAGACCTTTATGAAAAAGGCGGAGAGGAAGCTTTAAAAGAAATTAGTAGAAAGGGTTGTCCTCAAAATAAAAATAGAGTTTCTGAAAACACTGAAAAGGCAGTAATTGAAGTGGCAATTAAATTTCCTGCCTATGGTCAGTTAAGAGCTTCTAATGAGCTTAGAAAGGAGGGAATCCTTATATCTTCAGGAGGAGTAAGGTCTGTATGGCTTAGAAATGATCTTGAAACTATAAAGAAACGCCTGAAAGCTCTTTCTACCAGAGTAGTACAAGATGGCATTATCTTAACTGAAGAACAAGTAACAGCTCTTGAGAAGGCTAAGAATTTAAAAGAAGCTCATGGAGAAATTGAAACTGAGCATCCTGGCTATCTTGGTAGTCAAGATACTTATTATGTTGGTCATATTAAAGGGGTTGGTAAAATCTATCAACAAACCTTTGTTGATACTTATTCCAGAGTGGCAATTGTTAAGCTTTATGACCAGAAAACAGCATTAACTGCTGCTGATACCATGAATGATAGAATATTACCCTTCTTTGAAAGTCACAGCATTCCTCTCCTTAGAGTCTTGACGGATAGAGGAACTGAATATTGTGGTAAAGTTGAGAATCATCCATATGAACTTTATCTTGGCACTGAAAATGTTGATCATACCAGAAACAAAACCAACTCTCCTCAAACCAATGGTATTTGTGAAAGATTTCATAGAACTATGAAAGATGAATGTTACAATATTATCTTTAGAAAAAAAATCTACAACAACTTAGAAGATTTACAAAGCGACGTAGATAATTGGTTAAAAACCTATAATGAGCTACGACCACATTCTGGAAAATATTGCTATGGAAAAACTCCATATCAAACCTTTCTTGATAGTAAAAAAATTGCCAAAGAGAAAAATATCTCAAATCTTTTTGACAATAAAGAAGATAATTTGAATAATGAAAATTCAGACGAAAATAGTTAGAAAAATTACTTCTTTAAATTACACTGCCTGTCAGATTAAGTAGTGTTTTTTGCATTTAGACGCTACTCAAAATTATTTTCTAAGTACCGCAAAAAGTATTTTTTATTCTTTGCTTTTTTGTTGGGGCTTGATAATATTTGCTATATTGAGATTTTTTGATAAAAGGGCTTTTAATTGCTTTAATTAATTCAGTTAATTCGCTGAAATTATTTTGAGAAATGGATCTTGTTATAATATCTGATATTATGTGGTTTCTTGGAATTAAAATTGGATTTATTTTATCCATTTTATTAGCAATTTCAATTTGACTTAATTTTTGTTTTTTAAGGCGCTTTTGCCATCTTTGTTGCCAATTTAGCCACTGATTATCAATATTAATAAATGTAGATTTTTGTAATAAAATATTGCTTAAATTTCTAAAATTATTGGTAAAATCAAGATTATTAATTTCTAAAATATTTAAAAAATCATCTATAAGAGCTTGATCTTGAGGAGCTTGATCTTGTATTGATTTATTATAATTAAAAATTCCTATTTTTTTTAGCATTTTAGTGTAATAAAAATTATCAAAAATTTGTGAAAATTTATTAATTTCTATTTCAGCTAATTTTATGGCATTATTAATGTCATTGTCAATTAAAGGAAGTATAGCAGATGCAAATTGAGTTAAGTTCCATAAAGTTATATTTTTTTGATTAGAAAAATTATATCTACCATTTTTATCAATATAGCTAAAGACTTCTTTGCTATTATATTGGTCCATAAATGCGCAAGGCCCGTAATCTATGGTTTGACCAGATATTGAGATATTATCTGTATTCATGACTCCGTGAATAAAGCCAATAGTCATCCATGAAGATACAAGATTAGCCTGAGATTTAATAATAGATTTTAGTAAAGAAAGATAGTTATTTTTATGATTAAGACATTTTTTGTAATGGCGATTTATAGTATAATTAGCCAGGATTTGTAGATTTTTAAAATCTTTTTTGCAGGCAAAATATTCAAAGGTACCAATTCTGATGTGGCTTTTTGCTACTCTAGTAATAATAGCTGCAGATGTGATCTGGTCTCTTACTATCAGATCTTGTGTTTTTATTAAAGATAATGATCTAGTTGTAGGAATTTTTAAATAATGCATTGCTTCAGAAATAATATATTCCTTAATTGCTGCATTAAGAGGGCATTTTCCGTCGCCACCACGAGAAAAAAATGTTCTGCCAGATCCTTTTAATTGAATGTCATGTAATATATTTTTTTTATCTTTAACTTCCCCTAGTAATATTGCTCTGCCATCTCCTAATTGATTAACAAAGTGACCAAATTGATGGCCAGCATAGCATAATGATATAGGTTTAGAGTTTTTAGGCAATTTATTGCCTGAAAAAATATTAGTAATGTCATTTATATTATTTGCTAAATCTAGGTCTAAATTAGTAGCTAATTTTTTATTAAATAATATTAATTCTGGGTTTAGTACTTTTTCAGGTATTTGTTTTTTGTAAAAATCATTGCCTAATTTATGATAGGAATTGGTTAATTTCATTAGTGATAAAAATATAATTTTTATTAATGAGTCTTAATTAAGTTTAGATTTAAGTCTAATTAATATGCTTGCTTTTTTTAAAGCAAAAGATTAATTTAACATGTTTATATTATCTTGGCAAATAGATTATATTTGCTTAAAAAATATAATTATGAAAGAAAAATTTTTTGAAAAAACAGAACAGTTTTTTAGTACAAATATAGTATTTATTAATGAATTATATCAAAAATTTGTACAAAACCCATCATCTATAGATAGCTCTTGGGCTGAATTTTTCGTTGCTAATGAAGAAGAGGTCAAATCTGTATTAATTGATTATCAAGGGCCTGATTGGAGCAACAGAGATCTTGCTATTATTGATGCCAAAAAATATGATATCTCATCTAATGGCGAAATTGATGGCGAAATTAATGGCAAAATTGACAATAAATCTAAAAAAAATAGCAACATAAATATAGATAAATCACTTATCAATGATTTATTACTACTAAAATTACAAAAATTACATAAATCATATAAAAAACATGCTCATTTTACTGCTAATCTAGATCCGTTAAATATCAAGTCAAAAAAGCAAATTGCAGAAATAAGCATAAATTATCACAATATAAAGCGTGAAGATCTTGAGCTAGAAATTGATTTTAATGGTTATTTAAATTTTAATAAAGCCAAGATTAAAGACTTTATTTTGCATTTAAATAATCTTTATTGCGCTAATATTGGTTGTGAATATGACTATATTTCAAATGAAGAAGAAAAATCTTGGCTTGATGAGCAATATAATCAAGAAATCATTAATGAGATAACTAGGGAAGAAAAGCTAAAAATTCTTAACGAATTAGTTAAAACTGAAAAATTTGAGCAATTTCTTCACAAAAGATTTCCTGGTGCTAAGAGATTTTCAATTGAAGGTAGTGAATCTTCGATCAATGCAATTGAAAAAATCATTGATTTTGGTGCTAAAAATGGCATCCAAAAAATCTGTATTGGCATGGCTCATCGCGGCAGGCTAAATACCCTTACTAATGTCATGGGTAAAAAATATAGCGATATGATAGCTGAGTTTCAAGGAGCTGTTTCAATACCTGAAAATATAACCAAATCAGGAGATGTTAAATATCATATGGGATATTCCTCTTCGCGAAATATTGACGGCAATAAAATTGATCTATCATTGGCTTTCAACCCATCTCATTTAGAAGCTGTTAATTGTGTTGTTGCAGGAAAAGTTAGGGCTAAGCAAGATCTTATTAACAACAATAAGCAAGCAATATGCGGTGTTTTACTTCATGGTGATGCTGCTTTTATTGGACAGGGTTCAGTTGCAGAAAGTCTTATTGCTGGTACTGTTGAGGCTTATAATATTGGCGGTGTTATTCACATTATAACTAATAATCAAATTGGTTTTACAGCTAATTCATGGGATTCAAGAGGTACTCATTATGCCTCAGATTTGGCTAAAATGATCGAGGCGCCAATTTTTCATGTTAATGGCGATGACGTAGAATCAGTTGTAAAAATCGCTAAATTAGCAGTTAAATATCGTCAAAAATTTCAAAAAGACATAATTATCGACATTATTGGCTATAGAAAATACGGCCATAATGAAGGTGATGAACCATTATACACTCAGCCTGTTATGTATAAAATGGTTAAATCGCAAAAATCATGTTTAGAAAAATTTGCTAGTAAAATTATTAACCAAAATATCATCAATAATGATAATTATAGTCAAATTATCAGTGATTTTGAAGCAAATTTGGCTAAAAATTTCGATGAGGCAAAAAATTATAAAGCTAAAGCTGATTGGTTAAAAGGCTTGTGGAGTAAAATTGAGCACAATCCTAAAGAACAAATAGTAACTAAAATTAGTAAAAAAACTATCCTAGATCTTATTGCTAAATTAACCACAATCCCTCAAAATTTTAATATTAATAACAAAATTCTTAAGCAGCTTAAAGCTCGAAATGAATCGGTAATTTCGGGCACTAATATTGATTGGGGCTGTGCTGAGTCTTTAGCATTTGCCAGCTTGATCAATGAAGGTAGTAATGTTAGAATTTCTGGTCAAGATTCTGGGCGTGGCACATTTTCTCATAGGCACTCTATTATTCATGATAGTGAAAACGCTGCAAAGCATAATATATATAGTCAAATTTCTAATAAGGCAAAATTTGAAGTTTATGACTCTATATTATCAGAATATGGCGTGCTTGGCTTTGAATATGGCTATTCACTCGCCAATCCAAACTCGCTAACAATTTGGGAAGCGCAATTTGGAGATTTTGCTAATGGTGCTCAAATAATTTTTGATCAATTTATTGCATCATCTGAAGTTAAATGGCTTAGAAAATCTGGCTTGGTAATGTTGCTTCCTCATGGCTATGAAGGTCAAGGGCCAGAGCATTCTTCAGCAAGATTAGAAAGATATCTTCAATCATGTGCTGATAATAATTTAAGAGTAGTTAATATTACAAATCCTGCTAATTTCTTTCATGCTTTAAGGCGCCAAATTATCAGTAAAGATCGTAAGCCACTTATTGTTATGACTCCTAAATCATTATTAAGACATAAATTGGCTGTATCTAATATTTCAGAATTTTGTGATGATAATTTTAAAGCAATTATTCCAGAAACTGACAAATTAACAGCTAATAATAAGGTTAAAAAAGTCATATTATGTTCAGGAAAAATATATTACGATTTATATGAAGCTAGAAATGCAAATAAAATAAATGATATTGCTCTAATTCGTTTCGAACAATTATATCCTTATCCTGAAGCTGAAATTGCTAGTGAATTGGCAAAATATAAAAATGCTGAAATTTTCTGGTGCCAAGAAGAGCCAAAAAATATGGGTTCTTGGCAATTTATTGAACAATATATTGAAAATACCTTAATCACAAATAAAAGTAAGTTTTTACGGCCAAAATATATTGGCAGAATTTCTTGCGCTTCGCCTGCTACAGGTTATGCTTCTTGTCATAAAAAAGAGCAGGATGAAATTATTAATCAATGCTTAAAATAATTAAATTAACTAATTATGTCTATCGAAATTAAAGTTCCAGCTCTTGGTGAATCAGTATCAGAAGCAGCAATTGCTAAATTATATAAAAATAAGGGTGATTATGTCGCGGCTGATGAATTAATTGTTGAGCTTGAAACTGACAAAGTCACTCTTGAAGTTAATGCCCCTGCAAATGGCATTATTGAAGATATCAAAGTTAGTGAAGGCGATAATGTGCTGGTTGGAGATATAATTGGTATTTTAAAAGAAGGCGAGGCAAAGCAATCTAGTAATAAAGCTAGTTCAAAAAGCCCCACTGTAACATCAAGCATGAATAATATAGCTAGTAATAATATATTATCTCCTGCTCCAAAGAAAATTGCTGCAGAAAATAATATAGATACCACTAAAATTGCTGGCACGGGCAAAGATGGCAGAGTTACTAAAGGCGATGTTCTTAATGAAATTGACAATCAATCTAATAGCAATTATAGTGACGATAAACCAACTCAAAGAGTCAAAATGTCTAAATTGCGACAAAAAATAGCAGAAAGATTAAAAGAATCGCAAAATAATGCTGCTATATTAACTACTTTTAACGAAGTTGACATGTCGGCAATTATGCAAATTAGAAAGCAATATAAAGATATTTTTGAAAAAAAGCACAATATAAAGCTTGGCTTTATGTCATTTTTTGTTAAAGCATGTATTGTTGCTTTAAAAGAAATTCCTGCTGTCAATGCTGAAATTGAAGGTAATGACATTATTTACAAAAATTACTATGATATAGGGATTGCTGTTGGGTCTCCTCAGGGTTTGGTGGTTCCGGTTCTTAGAAATGCTCATAAAAGAAATTTGGCAGAAATTGAAAAAGAAATTGTCAATCTTGGTACAAAAGCACGTGATGGCAATTTAGCAATTTCTGATTTAACTGGAGCAACTTTTACCATTTCTAATGGTGGGGTTTATGGCTCTCTTCTTTCAACACCAATTATAAACCCACCACAATCTGGTATTTTAGGAATGCACAAAATTCAAGAAAGACCAGTAGTAATTAATGGCGAAATTAAAATTAGACCAATAATGTATTTAGCGCTATCCTATGACCATAGAATTATTGATGGCAAAGAAGCAGTAACATTTTTGGTAAGAGTTAAAGAATTGCTCGAAGATCCACAAAGATTAGTATTAGATATTTAATAACAACTAAATTATTTGCTATATTTAACAAGATTATAAATTGAAATAAAGCTAATACCTCCAAGCAATAATAATGTAATTATGTAAGAGGTAATTACATAAAATTTATAATCATAAATAACTTCCATAATTTAATTTGTTTTATTGCAAATACAAAATTAAATTATAACATAAATATTATAATTTAATTATTAAAGCAGTTTAATATAAATTTAATTTTAGTCACTATATAAGTAATTATAATTTCTATAAATTTATATTAAAAACCACTTTAATTAATGCCTAGATAGCTCAGTCGGTAGAGCAAAGGACTGAAAATCCTTGTGTCGGTGGTTCGATTCCGCCTCTAGGCACCATCAAACTTGAAGTCCACCACTCTTGCCTGGTGACACTGGTTCTACTTTTAAATTAGTTGGTGATTTTTCTGGTGTAAATCTTAAACGAGCACTAGTCTTATCTTTAGCAGCTTGATCTATTTTTCCCCAAAAATTACGTGCAGCACGTGGACTATCATCAGCTTCTTCTTGCACGATGTCATCCTTCCTCTTATTAGGTGAGGGTGATAATTCTGGCTGAGGTGGTGGTGTTATCATAGTTTGGGGTTCAAATTTCAAATCCTTTTCTAATGTTAAAATTATTTCTTCCATGCATTCTTTTACATCATCTGGAATTACATCATCATCTTTCCTTAATTGTTGCCCCAGATCATCAGGAGAGTCTGGTCCTAAAGCTTCTTCTGAAGCATGTACTACTGCAGTACCCCCAGCAGCACCCATTGCACCTTCTTGTCCACTGTCATCTTTTAGTTGCGATAATACTGCGTTAGCAGCTTGTTCAGGTGTTAAATTTCCACCCGTATATTCTTCACTTACCGGATTATCAATTGCAGGAGAGTCTGGTCCTAATTGATGAAGTTCATCACCGTGATCTACTGCAGCACCCCCAGCAGCAACCATTGGACCTTGTTGTTCACATGCTTTAGTTGGAGTTGTAAATTGTTGCGAAAATGTTTGTTGTGATTCCCTAACTTTAGCAGCAGCTTCTTTAGTTGTTAAATTTTTACGCCCACATTCTTTCAAAAATTCTTCTAATACAAGTTTATTAGGTTTACAATCAACATCACCACGACCAGGTTGATCATCATCAGAACTTGCTTCATATGCTTCAGCAGATCCAAAGACTGCGTCTCCTCTAAACCGTAATCTACCAAGTTCTATTACTCCTGGAGGTGCAGGTGATCTTACGCTAAATTGAGTATCACTAGGTTCTTCTGCTCTATTTTTGCTTTTTTTCGCATCAACTCTTCTTCTCTCCATTGTTGTTGGCAGTGCCGCATCTTTATTCTTTTTATATTGTTTATAGAGCCAAAATACAATACCACATAGAACTAAAAAAGTCAACCCTCCTCCCACACCACCAACAATTGCTCCTACATTAGTCTGATTACTGCCTCCTTGTGATGATGATGGTAGTGGTGGTGGTGATGATGATGGTGGTAGTAGTGATGATGGTGGTGGTTGTAGTGATGGTGATGGTGATGATTGCGGTGATGATGATGGCGGTGATGATGATGGTGGTAGTGATGGTGGAGGGGTTTCTGTGCTATTGGTAATATTTTGTGTAGGTGGTGGTGGAGTAGGTTCCTGTAGTTTTGTTGTGGGATCTTGTTTGGGATCTTGAGTTTCGCAATCTATTTTAGCTTGACTTTTACACCTATTAAACTCTTCATCTGCACCTAAAAAGCATCCTTGAATTGTTTTAAAATCTACTGAGTCTCTACATGCTTCTTTTTGTCGAGTTTGTGTATCTTCACATTTATCGATTTTTGTTTCAAGGCAATTATCTATGGTCATTTTATTTATAATATTTTATTTTAATAATTATAAGATAAATTAGTTCTAAAAATTTTATGACTTAATTTATGCTTATCAGTATCATATTTTATGGTGTTGGTTGGTTTGTAAAAAAATGATGTTTCATAGCTGAAATTTAACCTCAATTTCTCACTAATTTTAATTCCAGAGCCAATACCATATGATATTACTTCTTGTTTTTCAGAGCGTTTGTAATATCCAGTTATAGGTTGATTTTTTATTTGGTCATCAACATAATATTCATGTAGATACATCATTGTTTTGTGAGATGCTACAAGGAAAAATGAGAATTTATTGCTCAAATCATATCCTAATTCAGCCCCAAGGCCAAAACTATTATTTAATTTGTGATTTTCTTTTATTGTTAAATTGTCACCATCCATTGTGGTTAAGCTATAATCTTTATTATTAATGTTATTTGCATCATAAAATATTTTTGGTGCGATATAAAATCCGTTACGATTGATTGCATATTTATAGTCAATACCAACTCCGTAATCACTAACATTTTTAGAAGAACAGAAATCGTCATAAAGTTCACAAGAAGCGCTATCAAAAGAAAATTTAGTGTTAATTATGCTGGCACCAAAATAATGGCCTTGAGTTTTAGCCATGGCGTTTGTTGTTAGTAATATTAATGTTGTAATGATTAATTTTAATTTAAGAGCTTTCATGTTTAATGTTTTTATGTAATAAAGAAATTGATATAAATAAAATTAATTATTTATATCCTAGCAAAATTTTTAAAGTTACTCAAAAGTAATTTTAAAAAAAATTTAAAAAAATTTTTTGTGATTTATTTTAGAAATCAAGGGTAATTTTTAATTAATGCAAATTAACGAAATATTTCTATTTTGATTATTTTGTTTTAGTAAGGTTGATTGGCGGTAGCTGTGATATTGATCATTGCTTAATGTGTCTATTTTTAGGTTGGTGATATTTTTAATATTATATTTTGATAATTTTTGAAAAATTAGTTGATTTAGGTCGAATAAATATTTTTGCTCATTATTGGATCTATTTATGTTTAAATTATTTTTAGCTTTGAAGAAAATTTTATTATTAATATCTTGATTACAAAAAATATCATATAGGTCTTTAGAAACCTCGTAAGAATTTTGTTGGATCATAGGACCAATAATAGCGCTTATATTGCCGGCATTAATTTTTGCTAATTTATTAAGGGTATTTTCAATTACACCATCAAATGCTCCGCGCCACCCTACATGAGTAGCAGCTATAATATTTTGCTTTTGATCATAAAATAAAATTGGAGCACAATCAGCTGTAATTACAGCAAGTGCAATATTTTTTATATTTGTTATTATGCCATCAGCTTGAGGCCTGTTATTATTGTTGTAAATTTTGGCTTCATGATCTATGGTGACTATTTTGTTGCTATGAATTTGTTTTAAAAATAATATTTTATTGCAAGAAATATTATTTTTGGTTAAATGTTGTTTTAAATTATCTTGATCAGTTAATTCCTTATTAATTGGGCAATTTTTACCTAAAAAAATATGTTTAATTGGCATTATTTAAGAAATAGTCAATTTTTGTAAGATATTCTTGTGGGTCTTTTATGGTTACTAATGAGTTTTTGTCAGTAAAGAAATAATCATGTAGTCTAGTTAAAAGAAATCTTGTGGCGCTGGCAATTAAGGCAATATTTAGAAAATCTAACTCTTTTTTTGTAAATTTTCTAATTTGTTGATAGCCATTTAATAGTGAGTTGAAATTATTTTGGCTAAATTTATTATTTTGATCAAAACACCAGCCATTTACAATACAGGCAAAATCATAGATAAATAAGTCATTGGCAGCAAAATAGAAATCTATAATGCCGCTAATTTTATTATTATTGTCAAAAAAAGCATTATCAGGAAATAAGTCGCTATGTATAACACCAGATGGTAGGTTATATTGCCAAGAATTGGTTAAAAAATGTAATATTGAGGTAATTTTATTTTTTAAATTAGGTTGATAGTCATTCACTAATGATGAAAATTTGGCAAAAAAATCTGTAAAATTAGCAACACCAAGATCATTTTCTCTTTTAAGGTTGAAGTCGCTAACATTAAGATGCATTTTTGCAGTAATTAGCCCAATTTGGTAACAATGATCAGGGGTAATATTATTATATAAGCCATTTATTGATGGTTGCAATGATTTGCCATTAAGAAAAGTAACCAAGCTGGCTAATTTATTATTTTTGATATTGGTAAGAAATTGATTATTATTATTTTTGATTGGGGTAGGGCAGCAAATATTCTTTTTTGATAAATGAGATGCTAATTCAATATAAAATGGTAAATCATTATAGTTAATTCTGGATTCAAATATAGTAAGAATAAATTTATTATCTGTGCTATTAATAATAAAATTACTATTATCAATACCAGCCATTATTCCTTGGTAATTTATTAATTGACCAATTTGATAATTTTTAAGGAATATTTCTAATTCTTCTTGGTTTATTTGGGTATGAACTGCCATTATGTTAATTATCTTGGTTATCTTTATTGTTATTTAAGGCCTGATATTTATTCCAGCTATTATGATATATATGGTTAGATTTGGTATTTTTGGCCCATGATTTTTGCCCGTCGCTATCTTGTTTTTGATGAAATGAGTCTATTTTTTCGCGATAATTTTGACCATGATTATTTATTTTAACGTCGCTAACAATTGATATGGTTTGGTTGGCAATTATTTGATCTATTTGTTTTTTGATAAAAGGATTTAATATTTCGGTAATATATTTAGTGGTATTAGCAAAGTAGTTCATGACATCATTAGTGCTAAAATCGCCATTAGTACAGACATCTCGCGATATTGATAATAATTCAAAATAGCGAGCAAATAATTCATTTATTATTTGATTTTTAGGATAGCTTTTAACCGCCTCAATCATTAATCTGTGAGCATGTGATTTAAGAGTTATGATTGTTGGTTGTGTGCTACTTAAATCTAAATATATGGCTTGACGAAAATCGTCATTTAGATCAAGACCACTTTCAAAATCAACTGCATGGGCCATTTCATGAGCTAAAACATTATAGCTTAATTGTCGCAATATTATTTTAAGATTTTTTTTAGCGAAAAATTTGCCTATAGTTTTGTCAAAAACGCTTTGTTGCTCAGTTAAAAAACATCCGATATTTGTGTCCCAATCTTTAATGATTTTTACTTCAAAATTTAGCTGCTTTTGTGATAATTTGGTCAGTATTAAGTCAAGACCATCCTTATATAGATCAATTCGATAAAGCTGGCTAAACATTTTGCATAATTTGTCGATATTATTTAATCCTTCAAATGTTGTTTGAGGAGAAAATTTTTGATATATTATGTTCGACATTAGTTATTTTTTAATTGGTCTGCAATATAGATCTAAGCGGTGATCAACTAATTCAAAACCCATTTCTTTGGCAACTTTTTCTTTGAGTTTTTCGAGTTCTTCATTGAAAAATTCGTGAACTTCATCAGTGGTAATATCAATCAAGTGATCATGGTGATTATCGTCATTGATTGGTTCGTAGCGAGCGCGTCCTTCATTGTGAAAATCATGTTTGGTAATAATGTTATATTCTTCAAATATTTTTAAAGAACGATATACTGTAGCAATACCAATATTAGGATTTTGTTTCAGACATCTTTTATATACTTCTTCAACATCTGGGTGATCAGTGCTATTGGATAAAATATTAGCAACAATTTTTCTATTTTCTGTCATTTTTAAGCCTTGTTCAAGACATTTCTTTTCTATGAGTGATTGCATTATTTGTTTAAAAATATGATTGTAATTTATATTCAATAATTAATAATATTATTATAGATTTTGTCAAACTATTTTAATTAAATTAATGTTTTTATTTGTTATTAAGACATATTATTAACATTTTATAAGCTACTTATATGAAGAAAAATCGCAAATCAATTGAAAATGATCCTTATTATTTAACATTTGACGATGTTCTTCTTAAGCCCGCATATTCTGAAATTATTCCAAGCGAAGTTAACACCGCTACTCAAATTACTAAAAATATTTCATTGCAAATACCTCTTATTTCTGCTGCCATGGATACTGTTACTGAAAGCAGATTGGCAATTGCTATTGCTCAATGTGGTGGTATGGGTTGTATCCATAAAAATATGTCTATTAAAGAGCAAGTTAATGAAATTAAAAAAGTCAAAAGATTTGAATCTGGAATGGTAATTGACCCTGTGGTAATTAATAGTGATGCCACATTAGGAGATGCCTTAAATATTATGAATGATTATGGCATATCTGGAATTCCAGTTGTTAAACCAAATACAAATAAGCTAGTTGGTATTTTAACCAATAGAGATGTAAGATTTGCTACTAATAAAAAGCAGCCAATTTCGGAGTTAATGACATTTGAAAATCTTGTCACAGCCAAGGCTAATGTTACCAAAACTGAGGCAAGAAAATTACTACATAAAAATAAAATTGAAAGAATCATTATTGTCGATAATAACAATAATTGCCTTGGCTTGATGACAGGTAAAGACCTTGAAAAATCAAAGCTTTTTCCTAATGCCGCCAAAGATAAGGATGGCAGATTGCTAGTTGCTGCAGCTGTTGGCGTTGGCAAGGAGGGTATTAAAAGATCAGAGGCTTTGATTGAAGCAGGTTGTGATATCATAATAATTGACACTGCTCATGGTCATTCTAAAGGTGTTATTGATAATTTAAAATATCTCAAAAAATCATTTCCAAGGCAGGATTTTATAGCTGGTAATATTGCTACTAAAGAAGCTGCCAAGGCTCTTATTGGAGTTGGTGCAGATGCTGTTAAGGTTGGTATTGGTCCTGGGTCAATTTGTACAACAAGAGTAGTTGCTGGAGTTGGTGCTCCACAATTATCAGCGCTTTTTGATGTTATGCAATATTGTGATAAAGTTAAAATTCCTGTTATTTCAGATGGTGGTATTAGATTTTCAGGAGATCTTGCCAAGGCAATTGCAGCTGGTGCAAATGTTGCTATGATTGGCGGTCTTTTAGCCGGATGTGAGGAAACTCCGGGCGATATTATCTTATTTCAGGGTAGATCTTATAAAACATATAGAGGTATGGGTTCTATGGGTGCTATGGCTCGTGGCTCTGCAGATCGCTATTTTCAACAAGATGTCAAAGATAAGCTTAAATTAGTTCCAGAAGGAGTTGAGGGGCGTGTACCATATAAAGGAATGGCCAGCGAAATCATTCATCAATTAGTTGGTGGCCTTAGATCAGCAATGGGCTATACTGGTAATGACACTATCTCAAAAATGCGTAATAATTGCGAGTTTGTCAAAATTACTAATTCTGGCCTTAAGGAATCTCACCCTCATTCTATTACTATTACATCTGAATCTCCTAATTATACAACTGGCTCTTAAAATATATATAGTTAAATTGGATCAATATCAATTTTAATACGAATTTTACTGGGAATAATCAGTGAGTCAATTATATCAGAAATTAATTTTTGTAAATTAAGATTTTTAGCTGCTTTGATATTAATGATAAAATAATAGCGATTTCTAAGCCTGCCAATTACTGCTGGAGCTGGACCAAATAGTTCTAACTTGTCATTAATAGGAAATTTTGTTACGATATTTTTAGCATAATTTTTAGCATCATTTTCTAAAAAAGCACTAACTTCAATTTTTGCCAATCTTGAAAAAGGCGGAAGGTCAAATAATTTACGATTTTTAATCTCAAAATTATAAAATGCCTTATGATCATCATTGCCTATAAAGTTAAATATCATATTTTTTGGGTTATAGCTTTGAATTATAACCTTGCCTTTCTCAGATCTTCGACCGGATCTGCCAATAACTTGGTTTAATATTTGATAAACTCTTTCTAAAGCTTTTAATTCGCTAGAATAAAGCATTGAGTCAATATCAACAATCCCAACTAAAGTTAAATTAGGAAAATCATAGCCCTTAGCTATCATTTGAGTGCCAATAATTATGTCAATTTCATTATTAAGGATGTTACTAACTAAGTTACTTGCTTGATCAAAATTTGTGATAATGTCGCTTGTAGCACAGGCAATTCTTGCTTGAGGAAAATATTGAGTAACTTCTTCAACGATTTTTTCAACACCAATACCAAGAGAAATTATTGAACCTTCATGGCCACAAGATTTGCAGATATTGGTAAAATTTTCTTGATGATTACAATAATGGCAAATTAATTTATTTTTATTTTTGTGAAGAACTAAATGCGAGTCGCAATTAAGACATTGATATTTAGTGCCGCATTTTGCACACATTGTAACTGGGCTGTAGCCCCTTCTATTTATAAAAAGCAATGATTGCTTATTGCTAGCAATATTACTGGCGATTTCATCTTTTAATTTATTGCTTAAATATTTATTTCTCTCGAGTTTTTCTTGAGTAAGATCTATGATATCAATAATATTTTTGCTGCCAAAGCTCTTAGTAATGTGATAATATTTAAATTTATTGGTAAGGGCATTATTATAGCTTTCAATAGCAGGTGTTGCGCTAGTTAAAATAGTAGGAAAATTCATGATCTTGGCAAGCATTATTGCCATATCTCTGGCGTTAAATTTAAAGATATCTTCTTGTTTAAATGATGAATCATGCTCTTCATCAATTATTATTAGCTGCAAATTTTTAAAAGGTAGCAATAAAGCAGAGCGTGCACCTATTAATATTCTTAAATTGCCAGAATTAAGGGCGTAATAAATTTCTCTTTTATTTTTAGCTGATATTTTAGAATGCCAAATAGCAGCCTTAAAGCCAAATTGTTGCTCAAAGCGCATTGTAATTTGACTAGTTAAGGCAATTTCAGGTAGTAATATTAGGATTTGTGAATTATTATTGGCTAAAATTTTTGCTATTATATCAAAGTAAATTTCAGTTTTGCCACAGCCAGTAACGCCGTGAATCAGAAAATTTTGAACCTTGTTTTTAGTTATTTCTTCAAATATATTTTGTGCTACTTCTAGCTGATGTGGTAGTAATTCTTTTAAATTAAGATTATCTTTGTTAAAATTTTGAATGAATAATTCAGGTTCTTTTTTAGTTTTATTGCTATTTAAGATATTGATAAAAGATTTTAATACCAAGCCTTTACTTACCATATTATAATTGGCTAATTTTGAGATAAAGGTGATATATTTCTCATTTAGATAAATATTATCATTAATGGCAATAATATTTTTAATTTTGTCAATTTTGGGAGCTTGTGTAATATTGATATTTACAACAACGCCCCAAATTTTTCTTTTGCCAAATTCAACATTAACAATATTACCAATTTTAAGATCTTGTTCATAAGAATAAGTAAAAAACTGATCTAGAGCAGTAGGTAATAAAATTTCAGCAAATTTTTGAGTCATCTATTGATTAAAAAAATATCGATATTATCTTAAAGTAAGTTATAGTTATTATTTTAAAATAAAATTATGAAATTTTTTATTGATTCTGCTGAAATATCTGAGATCAAAGAATTATCGCAATATGGCCTACTTGACGGCGTTACTACAAATCCTAGCTTAATTGCTAAAGCTGGCGTTGATTTTTTAGAGTTAATTGCTCAAATTTGTGAAATTGTTGATGGTCCAGTTAGTGCTGAGGTAGCCGCTACTGATTATCAAACAATGATTAAAGAAGGTGAAATTCTTAGCAAAATTGCAGATAATGTATGTATTAAATTGCCTTTAACCATGGATGGTATTAAGGCATGTCGCTATTTTTCTGATAAAAATATCAAAACTAATGTAACATTATGCTTTTCTGCTGCGCAAGCATTATTGGCTGCAAAAGCGGGTGCAACATTTATTTCACCCTTTGTAGGTAGGTTAGATGATATTGGTCAAGATGGTCTAGAATTAATTGATGAAATATGTCAAATTTATAGCAATTATAATTTCAAGACAGAAATATTAGTTGCATCAATTCGTAATCCTATTCATATTACTACAGCCGCTAAATTAGGAGCCCATGTTGCAACAATTCCGGCTAATGTTTTACATCAGCTAGTCTCTCACCCATTAACCGATAAGGGTTTAGAGATATTTATCAATGATTGGAAAAAAACTGGTCAAAAAATTGTCTAAAAAATATATCAATATAATTAGAAGGTTTTTTTATTCGCCTTCTATACAGTGGTTGCTATCTTGGATAATAACTATCTATATTCATTTAATATATTACAGCTCTTCAAAAGAATTTACTAATTTTGATATTGCTCTTAAAAATCCATCGCAAAATAAACCTTTATTAATATTATTTTGGCATAATAGATTAATGATGATACCACATTTTGCCAGAAAAATACGTCAGAAATATCCAAATTATAAAATTATGACACTGGCTTCGCGCCATGGAGACGGCAAAATAGTAGGGCGCGTTATGGAAAATTTTGATTTTATCTCAATTTTGGGATCAACTCAAAATGGCAGAAAATCATCTCGTGGCATTGGTATTGACGCAATAAGAAAAATATTTTGGGGCTTGAAAAATTCTCAAGCAATTGGGATTACCCCAGATGGACCAAGAGGCCCTAATCAAAAAATTAATGGCGAAGTCATTAATATTGCCAGAATTAGTGGTGCCGATATTTTGGTTGTTTCATATTCTTCTTCAAAATTTAAGATTTTTAATAGTTGGGATAAATTTAAGATGCCTTTGCCATTTTCAAAATTAGCATATATTTGCGATAAACAACTTTATAATATTGAAAGATCAGCAAATAATGACCAGGTTGAAGATTTAAAAATTATTGTTGAAAAGGCGCTAAGTAAAGTCCAAGATCAAGCTGATCAAATGATATTAAAAAATAACAAGCACTAAAATTGCCAGTCATCTCTTATTTTATGGCAGCTATAGCCATTAGGGTTTTTAGCTAAATAATCTTGATGATATTGCTCTGCTTGGTAAAATTCTTTAAATTTAGTAATTTCAGTGACAATTTTGCCAGGAAATTTGCCTGAATTATTAGCTAATTTTATAATATTTTGAGCAATTTCTTTTTGTTGTTGATCTTGGTAAAAAATTGCTGAACGATATTGAGTGCCAATATCATTTTGCTGACGATTTAATTGGGTTGGGTCGTGAATTTGTAAAAAAAATCGCAAAATATTTTCATATGATATTTTGGTTGAATCATAGATAATTTTAATCGATTCAGCATGACCTGAAATACCAGATGAAACAATTTTATAGCTTGGATTAGCAATATCTCCGCCACTATAGCCATTAACAACATCAATAACTCCTTCAAGATCAGCAAATAAATGCTCCATACCCCAAAAACAGCCACCAGCTAGTATTGCTTGTTTGATGTGATTATTATTTTTGTCAAATAAATATAGATATTGCTTGTAGCCACTTTCTGCCATCTTATCCTTTGGAATAAATTTTAGAGATGCAGAATTAATACAATATCTTAAACCTCCATCACTAATTGGTCCATCGTTAAAAACATGACCTAAATGAGCATCTGATTTGGCGGATCTTACTTCTATTCGAGTCATATTATGTGAATTATCTTTTATGGTTGTGACCACCTTATTGTTAATTGGTCTGGTAAAGCTTGGCCAGCCGCTATTAGAGTCGAATTTATCTTTAGATGAAAATAAAACTTCCATGGAGATAATATCAACATATATGCCTTCTTCTTTATTATTCCAATATTTATTATTAAATGGTTGTTCAGTGCCATTTTCTAGAGTTACATATTTTTGTAAATCACTTAATTTGGAAGTGTCATATTTATTGCTAGCCATTAATAGATGAGGATAGAAAATTAAAAATAATAATAATATTAATTTTGTGCTTAAATAATATTGATAATTTAGCATTATTTAATATCAAAAGGCACTGATTCTGTTTGTTTTTGGCGAAAATCTTGAAGTTTTTGTGCTAAATTATTGTCATTTAATGCCAAAATTGCTACTGCCATTAAAGCAGCATTTTTAGCGCCAGCCTCACCAATAGCAAGAGTGGCAACAGGAATGCCAGCAGGCATTTGAGCAATGGATAGTAAGGAGTCTATGCCATCAAGAGCCTTGCTCTTAATAGGCACTCCTAAAACTGGAAGATCTGTAATTGCTGCAGCCATGCCAGGAAGATGCGCAGCACCTCCAGCGCCAGCAATTATAATTTTAGTGCCATTTTCTTTAGCATTTTCACAAAATTTATAAAGCCTATCAGGAGTACGATGAGCAGAAACAATTTTTATTTCATATTTAACTCCAAATTGATCAAGCATTTCACCTGATTTTTGCATTATTTCAAGATCTGATTTAGACCCCATTATTATTGATATTGTCATTTTTTGATAAAATAAGTTTCATAAAAGTGCTAATCCCAATCGATGTATCGTCCACCATGATTACATCCTTCAAACGATATATAATCTAAATAACCATCACCATCACATTTTCCATCACCATAATTTCCCCAGGATCTATTTACTGTTCCATCAATGCATTTATTATCTAAGTTAATATAAGCAAAGTGACATTTACTCCAGCATGGTACTCCGGATTTTTTATCGGCACTATAAGCGCAAGATGAGGATGTAGAATTGTGGTCTAGGGATCCTGGTACTGGAAATGCTCCACCTCCATTTACAAGATCATCGTTTTCGTAGAACGTATGTGTAGCACATGTGGCTTCTACAGTTATTGAAGATGGGTTTGATGTTGGGCTTGATGAATCACAATTGCGACATTTGGTGCAATCTTGTTTTAATTCCCAGCCATCTGATGCGTCATATTTGCATACTAAATATGGTTCAGTTGATGATCTTCCAATCTTTGGTTGATTAGAGTCGCAATTAAATGCTACCTCACTTACATCAGTTAATCCAGCAATTGTCATATTGCCATAATTATTATGGCAATTTAGAGTAATTGTTTGATTTTCTGTGTAGAAGTTTGAGCTATAATCATTATCGCCAGTTGTAGACCCTCTTCCTGATGGATAATTTTTACCAGGTCCTCTACATTTTTGTTCACATCTATGTCCACCAGATTGTGGTTGCAAATAATATTGATCAATTTTTCCATCAGCAGGTGCTACACATTTATAAGGAATTGTAGATTTCGATATATCATCTCCCGTGGCTGAAGTTGGTCCTAGTCCTGCATTATAATATTGCCCTGATATGCACTGACCTGAATCAATTGTGTCATTAGCAGGAAGTCTTCTATCTGGACTTGTGGCTGTGTATCTAGCATTAGTTGAGTCTAATTCTTCTTGCCCTCGTGCAACGCAGTTAATTATTGGGTCAGACCATTTTCCGTCATTATTGCAATATCTACTAATAGAATAATGTCCGCTTGAAGTTTTTAGGTAATGATTTTCATTATGTTCATAAATTTCGTTGCGATCTGAGTGATTAGGTCCATTTCCTTGTATATGATGCCATTGACCAAGATTTCCTTCAGGCCACTTAATTGCAATTATATTTGGGCCGAAAAATTCTATAACTCTTTCACCATTAAAAATAATATCATCTGAACTTGAAGAAAATGGATGTATAGTAAGTCCAACATTTATTCTTGAATCTGTATTAAAGTCAGGGCATTTATTTATGCAATCTGAATCTGTTGCAGTCCAAACATTAGCCTGACTATTTGTTCCAGTAATTTTAACTGATTTACAGGATCTTTTCGGTTTATAAGTATTTGACCCATATCTAGCATCTTGTTTTACATCAAGATTCATAGTAACATCAGCTTCAATTGGTGAATATTCATTATTTAATTGATTAATAATTTTTTCTTCTCCAATAGAATTTACATATTCATATTTATAAAGTTTCCCCTCTTCGTTTCTCATCGGGGGGTAGGGATATTTTTTTCTGTTATCTAGACAATCATAAGTTGATATGGGAAGAGATATTACTTCGGTATCTCCTGTAACATTTGTTTCAGGCCATGAGGCATAGCCGTGGATTTTGCCAGATTGTAATTGGGTGACAGTGGTAGGATTTTTAACGACCTCATTACATCTTGTGGCGCACTTATTTTGAACTTCAGATAAATTTCCTAAATGATCGCAAATTCTAGTTGGGGGTTGGGTTCCAATCTGAAAGAAACCTACTTCATTTGAACATTCACCCGTAATAACTGATAATCGCTGAATAGCATCATCAGATTCTATAGCATCAGAATTTCTAGAAGCAAGAGCGTAATGTAAATCAGGATTTATTGTAGATTTAATAACATGATTTTGATGAATTTCACCCGAAATTCCAATGGTTAACAAATCCTGCTCAGTGACTATATCACTACTGATATCTGCATCAACTTCATCATAAGCATTATCATCTATTAAATTTTCATTACTTTCTATTCTAGCTGGAGTAAAAATTGCTCCACCATTATCGTGCCATATTTTATATTTTGCTAAATTAATATCTATGCCATCAGCTTCACTAATTTTAGGAGGGTCTTTTATAAAGCATTTAATTCTTTGGCAAGAATTTTGCAGAGTGTCAAACATATAACTTCCTCTCTGAGAGCATGTCAAGGAAGGCATTGTAACACCTTCTCTTTGATAATCTTTTATATTTCTATTACTTGATAATGATGCTAATGTCTCAAAATTATCGTCACTATCTGCTATTTCTTTATATTCATAGTCAATATAATTTGAATTAACTGGCTTAAATCCTGTAACACATGAAGTTGCTGTTGCTGATTCTAAAAAGTCATTAGTTTTAGTATATTTATCCCAATTAGCGAATCCATATCTTCTTCCTTGCTGCTCTATTTTAGAATCTCCAGTTATAAAATATTTTGCTTGATTATATATTCCACTGCTATCAGGTTGTCGAGGATCAATTCTGGGGCACGCAAATCGCACACAACCCAATTGCACATTTAAAAAACCCTCATTTTCACCTTCATTTAGATTACATGTAGCTTTAGGTCTTGGGCCATCGACTGGCTTTTGAAAAAAGCCATTACAAGATCCAGTTACAACTCCCATACCCACATAAGATATTGGAAAATCTGCATGATAAAAATTATCAGATCTTTCTTTGTGATATGAGTGAACCCCAATATCATCATTATAACCACCATCTGAAGATTCATCTTCATCTTTATTTAAAGAATGAGTCACATAATATTGATCAGGATGATATTCATCTCTGTCAGTAAAAGAAATAGCGGGGCATATTTTAGCTTTGGGAATATCAATGCATAATCCAGCTTCTCTAGGTGTTTTTTTTCTAATCGTTTCACCCTCATTTAATGCTAATCCAGGTTCTAAGCAATAACATCCTTTTTGAGGATTTCCTCCTTCTGAGCAATCAACTTCTGGTCTTCTTCTTGTTTCATCGATAATACATTTGCCATTTATCTTACCAAGATCATAAGCCACTACATTTCCTAATTTGGTTTCAAAGCCTGAAACAATACATAATTCATTAAACCAGCCATAGGCTTTATCAGAGTTAAGTTCAGTAACTTCTGAAGTAATTGGATCTTTATAGATACCTTTTTTATTATCGCACTTATTTTTTAGGTTGTAAAATGACTTTCTTTTATCTAGTAATTGACCTAAATCAGCGCAAAGACTACTACTACCTGGTTGACAATTAAGTGCTGCATTAATATCGAATTCATTTTGAATATATTCAAGCTCAAGTGGGCTGCATTCATCTCTTTGAACGCAAAATTTATAGCCTTCAAGTTCTTGACAATTTTCATCTGTTGTATCTGGAATACTATATATAATTTTTTTAGTTTCAATAATTTCTTCAGTTTCATCATCAACAAAGCCGGATTTTAATTTGAAAGACATTTTAAAATTTTCATAGGTCTCTTTTATACCAGGATTAAATGAAATTTCTCTTCCTGGCTCTGCTATTTCTATGATTGCCTTCTGATCTTTTCCGTCATCTATCTCTGGATATTTTCTATCTTTACATTCAATGATTGAGTCTTTATCTACACCATTAACCATAACTTTTCTTTTTAAACATATTCTTGGTTTTTTGCTCAGAGAATTCATTGTTTTTTCAACAATTAATGATCTACTAAATTCATCATCCATAAAATCGACGGCAAATATAGATCTCACTTCATTTTCACCAATTCCAATAGTCATATCTTGTCTATCTATTAATTTTTCATTAAATTGACCTAATAACGGTGCGGTCATATTTTTCATTGTAACTTCAATGCTTGGGAAATAAAAATCTGTTGGATCTATAGATCTTATTTTTCTTTTATTTTCTCCATCATTGTATACAGATGTTATTTTAATCGATGGAATAAATAATTTTTCTGAATTTTCAATTGTGGCTATTGAATATGAGGTTGGGGGATCAATTTTAAGTTCAATTGGAGCGCATAGTAATTTTTTTTGCAGCATTCCTGGTAGATTTTTTTGAAGATTTTTTTGATAATAATTTTGATCAATAAACTCCACCTGTAAAAAAGTTCTCCAAGTTTCACTAAGATAAGGTTCATGACTTCCAGGAATAATTTTATTGCATTTATCTTCACCTTTTACTTTTTCACCTGACATACAAAAACTACTTTCAGGGTTTTCAGGGTCAATTTGTCTATAAAATAACTTTTGCGCTGCTTCAATTTCAGTAATAGGTGGTTTTCTTTCTCCATAATTTAGGTCTTTTTTATCTTCAATATCAATGCGATATGGAAATAATCTTGCAAGATCGCTATTTCCAACTCCTTGATGACCAAGCTGGTTTCTAGCATCAAGAAAAGCGCAAATATAATCGTCAAATTTAACTGCTCTAATTCTTACCTCATTATCAATATCATGAGCGCAATCATATTCTTCTTCTCTGTGAAGCCAGCTATTAAATAATCCTATTTTTTCATCAGTGTCTTCAAGATGACACTTTTTTGGATTACCTCTATCAATTTTAAGAGTTTTGCATACATCTCCACCACAAACATTTCCTGTAAAGCCGCCAAATGCATAATTTATGCCACATTCTCTTTTGCCACAGCTATCTCCAGGAAGCATTGAATTATGAAATCTAACGCATATATCAACATAATATGAATCATCGTTATTGGTTCCAAAGCTTGGCTTAACGTAGCCCTTATAATATGCAGTTTCTTTTGAAGCCTTGCCATAAAGATGCCCTGTATCGCATAAGTAAGAATAGCCAGTTCCTCTTGCACCGCTCATTTGCACTGAATTAGATGTACAATGTCCAGGAGACTTAGTTTTTCCTAATCCATAGTCCATCCATAATACATCACCTGCTGTTATGTCGCCAAAATAGCCATTATCAGAGTCATCATCAACGGCTATAGCTCTATTATCTTTTATATTTTGTTCGGTATAGCAAATATTTTCAAAATATCTAGGATCTTGACTTTTTTTATCAAATGTTATTTTTCTATATTTTCCAATAAAATCAAGATATGATTTATCTGGAATATCTTTAGAAGGAATTTCATCTCTTTCAAAAGATTTAGGATGAGGAGAGGGGCGATAAAACCATGATTCCAATATATCATTATTATCGTCAATATTTTTGAAATTAGGGGCAGATACCGCTTTTTTTACGATGTCATCACAAAAGAACAAGGTTAAGTCATCTCCTCCTCCTAGTAAGCATCCAGTTTCATATTCTGCACATTCGGGATGAAGTTGATCATATGAACAGTCTCTAATGCAATTTGTGTCTTTATGACCTTCATCGCTAAGACAATATGCAGTTGCTTTTTGACATTTATTGTTAATGCATTCTGGAATATATTCATCAGCAGGGCATGCGCTATCAACATCATATAATCCAGAAGTAGGGTTATAATCGCACATTTTTCTTATTTTTTTATATGGCGAGATGCAATTTAAAGGGGTGCCAT
>JAUROA010000021.1 GCA_030835745.1 Alphaproteobacteria bacterium | reverse complement strand
TCATTTGTTTTTGCTATTTTTCCTTTTAAAGCGTTAGTTTTAACATCTTGGTTCAATAGTTCGTCTGGATTTAGATCTGGTGAATATGAGGGAAGGAAGAATATTTCTATTTTATCTTTATTATTTTCTATAAATTCTTGTGCTTTCTTAGCATGATGAACTTTGAGATTATCGGCTATTAGAAATATTTTCTTCTTATTACCATATTTCTGACTTGATTTTATCAATTGTTTTAAAAATAAAATAAACTTATCTCTATCCATCGATCCTTCATAGGTCATAAATCTCATTTTGCCATTATTGGCAATAGTTGAGATCATATTTACTGACAATCTTTTACCTGATTTAGTAATTATCGGAGTTTTACCTTTCTTACTATACCCTCTAAGATAATGATGAATATTGTTTTTAAGACCCATCTCATCCATGAAATGAATTTCTCCATTTTCATCTTTTGCTCTTTGTTTTATTGTTGGAAATTCTTCTTTTAGGAAGTTAGTTACTCTTTTTGGGTCTTTTTCAAAGCTTTTTGCTAACGGTCTTTGTGGAGTAAACCCCCACTTTTTTAAATATCTTCCTACTGTCCAAATTGATAAATCTATATTTAATTTTTGTTTTATTAATATTTGAACTGCTTTTCTATCCCAAAGAGCAAAAGGAAATTTTAATTGATGAGGATTATTATCTGTGATAATTCTTACAATATTAGCACATTGATAAGGTTGTAATTTATTAATAGTTAATTTGGGTCTGCCATGATTTTTATTAATTAATCCATTCTCACCTTCTGATCTATATTTCTTTATCCAATTGCAGATAGAAATAGCTGATACTTTATGAATTCTAGCAGATTCTGCCTGAGTTAAGCAATCATTAACAACTGAAAATACAGCTCTTTTTCTTAAAAATTCCTTTTCTGATAATTTAAGTTTTCTGCTATCATATTTCATATAAATATGATAGCAAAAGATTATTAATATTCCAGTAAAATATTAAAATACTTTATGCTCTGGTTAATATTACTAAGTCTTTATTACTAATTTCATCACATAATTTAACTTTATTTATTAAGGTGATAACATAAAAGAGTCCACTTTTCTTAAGTTCTAAAATTTTATTATCACAAAGTCTATCTATATAAATATCTGTATTTTTAGTAATAAATTCTATAGTAGAAGATATTTTTGATTGTAATGTTACATTCTTATAAATTTTGCTAAAACTATTATTAAATTTTGCCCCGTTACACATTAATAGTGCAGCACAACCATAATGAGAATTATTTAATGCAACATCTAAAGGTGAACTATTATCCTTTTTATTACATGAATCTAAATTAGCCTCATTATATATTAAGAAAGATAACATGTTTAAATGTCCATATTTTGACGCTAAATAAACTGGGGTAACACCATTTTTTGCAGCAGGAGAGTTTATATCAAAGTTCTCTATCAATAAAAACCTTACTAAATTTAGCGAACCATTAATAACAGCAGGATGTAGTGGATTATACTTATATATTTTTAAATTATGGATAATTTTATTGGCGAATATAATTTTACTATATAGTAATTCTATAATATCTATATCGCTATTTTTAAATGCAATAGCAAATAAATTACCTATATATTTTTCTGAATTATCTTTATTATAGTAAAGATTATGTGCTGAATAATATTTATGTAATATTTTAAGTATATTATAATTACCATTTCTTACAATATGGGTAATGCTACAATTTCTATAGTCAGCTTTATGTAATAATAATAGATTAAATATTTGATCATATCCTTCTAATGCAGCAATATATAATGGATAAAGCCCATTTGACTCAGTATTAACGTCAGCTCCTTTATTAATAAGATATTTAACAATATCATAATTATTCACAACTATTGCATAAAAAAGTTGAGTTCTTCCACATGACCCACATTGATTGACTAGGTCATGGCATTTATAATATTTAAAATAGTGTATAACTGATTTTAAGTCATTGTTAGAGATAAGACTTAGAGGATAATCTAAGCTAGGTTTTGGATGCATAATTAGAGTAATATTGCTATATAATATATAAACATTATTATATTACTTTTTTAAATATTAATCATTCTAAATTAAGATTTACTAATAATTAATAAATTATTTAATTTATTATGCTACAAATTGCTTGAGTTAATTCTGCTCTATTGAGAGTGTAAAAATGAAAATTTTTAACATCTTCTTGCATTAATAACCTGCATTGTTCAATTGATATCATTGCTGCAATAATATTTCTTGAATCTATATTATTATCAAGATTATTAAAAATATTAGTCATCCAATCTGGAATTTGAGCCTGGCACATATCTGCAAATTTTTTTACCTGTGCAAAATTTGTAACAGGCAATATGCCAGGTATAATTGGAATATTAATATTATTTGCAAGGCACATATCTTTAAATCGAAAAAACACATCGCAATCAAAGAAAAATTGTGTAATAATTTGATCAGCGCCAGCATCAACTTTTCTTTTTAAATTATCAATATCTTGTTTCATATCTCTAGACTCAGGATGCTTTTCTGGATAACCTGCAACAGAAATTTTAAAATTTATATCATCAGATCTTAATGATTTAATGGCATGCACTAATTCACTAGCATATTTATAAGAATTAATATCTGTAGAATAATTGCTATTAATTAAATTAAGTGGCATATCACCCCTCAATGCAACAATATGCTTAACTCCAATTTTCCAATAATTTCTCAAAATTTCATTTATTTCATCCTTTGAAGATCCAATACATGTTAAATGTGAAGCAGGAACTAGAGATGTATTGGCAATGATTTTTGATATTGTTTCATGAGTCCTAGCCCTTGTTGAGCCACCAGCACCATATGTAACAGATATAAAATCAGGATTAAGATTTTTAAGCTTAGTAATTGTATCCCATAATTTAATATTCATTTCATCATTTTTTGGCGGAAAAAATTCAAATGAAAATTTTATATCTTTTTTAGCTGTAAGTAGCTCCTCAATTCTATTACTAAAATTCTCCCTTATCATTAAAAATTGTATATTTTATCTTTTTACTAAATAAATCAGATAAGCAATTATGCATTAATCCTGAAGTAATAATAGTTGAACAATTTGATTTCTCAACTATTTTAGCTGCCTGTAATTTTGTTATCATGCCACCGGTTCCATCCTTTGAAATAGATTTAGATGCCATTTTAGTAATTTCAGAAGAAATATTATTTACAATTGGAATATGACTAGCATCAGAGTTTAAATGAGGATTTTTATTATATAATCCATCTACATCAGAAAATAAAATTAGATTATCTGCACTAGAAATATTTGCTATATAAGCAGATAAAGTATCATTGTCACCAATTTTAATTTCATCAAATGAAATAGCGTCATTCTCATTAATAATTGGTATAATATTCCTAGATAAGAGCTCTTGTAATGTATTTTGAAAATTTTGCTTACGATTAACTGAATTACAATCGGAATATGTTAATAATATCTGAGCAATTAATAATTTATATTTAGAAAAAATTTCACAATATTTATCCATTAAATAAATTTGACCTATTGATGCAATTGCCTGCTTTTCAATAATGGAAAGGTCAGATTTAATTAAATTTAATTTGTTACAACCAAGAGAAATTGCCCCTGATGATACAATAATAAATTCATATTCATTACTTAATTCCTTTATATTACTTGCCAATGAATCTAGCCAAGATATATTAACTTTCTTATTATTGATTAGAAGAGAGGAGCCTATCTTTAAAATAATTCTTTTTTTTATTTTCTTAATATTACTATCCTTTGATTTATTTATTTTTGATCGTAATAAAGCTTTAGAATTGGACATCAGATAAGCCGTAATAATTTAAATAGTAATATTATATCTATAATTATTTAAGATTCAATATTTGTTATGGCCTTTTTCTTTAATATGTTATTCTTATATATTTGGTTCCTGATATATGGAACTTCATATTTGTTAAAATTCTTAATATTTTCTCCTATTACAATAAATACATCTACACTCCTATTCTCCTGTTTTTTTATTCCATCGCTTGTTATAATTTCTGGATAATCTTCTCCAAATGCACGATATGAGATAATTTCTTTAGATAGTCCATTTTTTATTAATTGCGATTTTACAGTATTTATTCTTTTAAGTGATAATAATTTATTATATATCTTGCCACCAGACTTATCAGTATTTCCTACTAGTAATATTCTATAATTTTTATCAATAGTAGATAAGTGAGTAAGAATTTTTAGCATTTCAGATAATGCTTTCTGGTTAAAATCAGAGCTATTATAGTCAAATAATATCTTAAAATGTTGAAAAACTGGCCTTTTATTAATCACAGGCTTAGTTCTGTCCTTTCTAAGATCATTTTGATAATATTCAATTTCAGAAATAAGTCTAGTAAATCTAACTCTACATCTAGCAAGCTCATCTGAAATATGTATAGATTTAGACTCTTTGGCTATCCAGCAATCGTAAAGGTAAGTTAGATGTGCTAATTGAATTGGGATATTATTAACCAAAGCATTATTTTGCATTAAGTCATCCAGTCTTTTTTGCATCATGATCATAAGCTTAATCTGGGCTTCATCAGCGTTCCATTTTAGTGGATTTTCTGGTATAATTTGTAAGCCATTTGATATTTTAAGACCTTTTTTGGCAAAATATTCAGAATTCTGGATGTCCCCTTCTTTTTTTAACTTGTTCGAAAATCTAAGATATTCTAAACTAAGATAGGATCTAAAATCATTATTTACCTTTAATTGTGACTTAATTGAGTTAAGCGTAACCAAATCATCTTTTTTTGAACAAGATATTGATAAAGCTATTATTATAATTAAATTAACAATGTTTTTCATATTTTTAAATATATTAATTTTTAACCAAAGTTATTTTAAAATATATTAAATAGCTATATATATCTGCAATATAAGTAAATAAAAAAAGTTTTTGACTAAAATATTTATAATATTTTAACTATGAATTCATTGACCTAAAGAATTCTTCATTACTTTTAGTTCCTTCAATTTTTTGCAATAAAAACTCCATTGCTTCGAGTGAATTCATAGGATTTACAATTCTTCTAAGCATCCATACTTTAGATAATGTTGCTCTATCAACAAGTAGCTCTTCTTTTCTAGTGCCGGATCTTGTAATATCAATAGCAGGAAATATTCTTTTGTCAGATATTTTTCTATCTAATACAATTTCTGCGTTTCCTGTACCTTTAAATTCTTCAAAAATAACTTCATCCATTTTAGAGCCAGTTTCAATAAGGGCCGTAGAAATTATTGTTAATGACCCGCCCTCTTCAATATTTCTAGCAGCACCAAGGAATCTTTTAGGCTTTTGAAGCGCATTTGAATCAACACCACCAGTAAGAACTTTTCCTGAAGATGGAATAACAGTATTATATGCCCTGGCCAATCTAGTAATATTATCAAGTAATATTACGACATCCTTTTTAGATTCAACTAATCTTCTAGCTTTTTCAATTACCATTTCAGCAAGCTGCACATGTCTATGCGCAGATTCATCAAATGTTGAACTAACAACTTCACCCTTAACTGTTCTTATCATATCAGTTACTTCTTCTGGTCTTTCATCTATTAACAGAACAATTAAGACAATTTCAGGATTATTTGTTGTGATGCTATGAGCAATATTTTGCATTAATGATGTTTTACCAGTCCTTGGAGGTGCAACAATAAGCGCTCTTTGACCTTTTCCTAGTGGTGTAACAAGATCTATAATTCTTGTACTATTATCTTTTGTTGAGTCATCATTAATCTCAAGTTTTAATTTCTCTTGAGGATATAAGGGTGTTAAATCATCAAATAAGACTCTATTTCTAATTTGATCAGGTGAATTAAAATTGACTTCATTCACTCTTAATAGGGCAAAATATCTTTCACCCTTTTTAGGAGCGCGAATCTGACCCTTTATTGTATCTCCTGTACGAAGTCCAAATCTTTTTATTTGACTGGGTGATACATATATATCGTCTGATCCTGGAAAATAATTAGCCTCTGGAGATCTTAAAAAACCAAAACCATCATCTAAAACTTCTAAAACCCCTTCCCCAATAATAACATTATAGGGGTTGATTTCAGAAAAACTTTTTAAAATATGATATGTGATATCTTGACGACCAAAATCTCCAACATTTTCAAGATCATATTCCTTAGCAATTTTAATTAATGATTCAGCATTTTTATTCTTAAGATCTTTTAGCTCTAAAGTGTCTCCTTTATTTTCTTGGCAATCTTTATCTTCTTTGATATTTGATTCAGCTAAATTAGTGTCTTGATTAGCTTTATAATCTTGTCTTTTTATATTTTTATCAAGATTAGCATTATCTTTATTTTGGGGATAATCATTAGTAGAATTTTCAGTTAAATCTTGATTTAATTTTGTATTATTACCAACTTTAGATGTCCTATTTTTACTTGATCTACTAATTAGACTACCACTATGTAATTTTTTTGGACTTGCATCAGATTTATTATCTTTTTTATTTAGTTTAAGTTTTATCGGCATTATATAGATTAATTAATTATTGCTTATGATGTTACAAAAGATGTGACAAATGCATACATAAATTATGATAAGAATTTAAATGTTATATACCTCAATTACTTTGTCAATATCTTTTGAGCTAGTTTTTTTGTTGCGCTAATAGTATTAAATATAGATTTATTGTTATTGATAATATTTTTGGCATTTAAAAATCTTTCATCATCAGATATTTGAATTGAATTGAGTAATTCAAACATCTTACTATGAAAAATATCATTTTTGGTTCTTAAAAGAAATCTTTTTTTTCTAATATTTTTTGCGCAATTAATTGTAATTAGTTTGTCATATTTATAGTAGTTATTTTCTAATAAAAGGGGGATATTTAATATTATATTTTTTTTAGATATATTATTACTGATAAATTTTTTATATTCATCACGAATAATTGGATGAATTATTTGCTCTATTATTTTGATATTTTTATGAAAATTTTTTTCGCATGAAAAAATTATATTTCTAAGTTCTGACCTATTTATAACTCCATTAAAATAGGTAGTAGGAAATAATTCTTTAATTTTGCTAATTGTACTGTGATTATGACTTAAAATATTTTTAACATTTTTATCAGCATCGAAAATTACAGAATTATATTTTAAAAAAATATTTGATATTAGATCTTTGCCAGATGATATAGCTCCTGAAATACCGATGATCATAGTAATAAACTCTTATCAATTTTAACAGAAAACATGTCCATTATCGATAGTAAATTATTTTTAATTTTATTTAAGTTGTTATTATCATTTGCTTCACATCTCATAACTAAAGCAGGCTGAGTATTAGAGGCTCTTAAAAGCCACCAACCATTGCCATCATCATATCTAATTCCGTCAATATCATTATAAGTAACATTATTCTTATTTAAATAATTTTTAATATTTTCAATTATTAAAAATTTTTGATTATCATCGCAATCAATTCTTATTTCATTAGTTGAAAATTTAGTAGGAATTTCAGATCTAATTTCACATAAGGATTTATTGCTATTAATAATTATGTTGATAAGTCTAATTGCGCAATATATCGCATCATCATATCCATAATATTTGTCTGCAAAAAATATGTGACCAGACATTTCTCCTGCTAATAAAGCCTTTTCTTCTTTCATTTTTGACTTTATAAATGAATGACCCGTTTTATACATAATGGGCTTACCACCAAATTCTGCAATTTTACTAAACAATAAATTGCTAGCCTTAACATCGGCAATAATTTTGCAACCAGGATTATTACGTAATATATCTTTGGAATATAATATCATTAAGTCATCGCCCCAAATGATTTCACCTTTATTATCAACAACACCAATTCTATCGCCATCTCCATCAAAAGCAATACCAAGGTCACATTTATTATCTAATACAGTGCGCTGTAAATCCCTCATATTTTTAATGTCAGAAGGATCAGGATGATGATTTGGAAAAGTGCCATCAATATCGCTATAAAGTAATATACTATCATGACTAAGATTGGAGATCATTTTTTTTACAATTTCACCAGTTGCACCATTTCCACAATCCCATGCTATTTTTAATTTGCGATCATTATTACAATCAAGGTCTCTGATCAATCTATTAATATAGCTATCAATGATATTATAATTTGAATAGCTGCCAATTCTATCTATAAATTCTGAATTAGCCGCAATCTCTGCTAGCTTTATAATATCATCACCATAAAAAGGTCTATCATGAAGCGCAATCTTAAAGCCGTTATGATCTTTTGGATTATGAGATCCAGTTATCATAATACCAGCATCGCATTTTAGATGATTAATTGCATAGTAAAGAGCAGGAGTGGGACATAAATTAATTAATTTTACATTAATACCAGATTCTATAAATCCACTAACAAGACTATCTTTCAATGAAATAGAGCTACTTCTACCATCATAGCCAACTGCAACATTATTAGAGTAGTTATTATCACATAAATATTTAGCAAATGATTTAGCAATAAATTTAGCATCTTTACAAAATAGAGTTTTATTAAAAACTCCTCTTATATCATATGCTCTTAAAATTGTTTTATTAAAGATGTGCATTTTAATCAGTAATTCGACCTGTTACAGGAGATGAAGGGCTACCAAAGTAATTTTTCTTCATTCTACCAGATAAAAATGATAATCTGCCGGCTTCAATAGCATATTTCATTGATCTAGCCATTAATATTGGATTTTTAGCAAGGGCAATTGCACTATTCATTAATACACCATCACAACCCATTTCCATTGCAATGGCAGCATCTGAGGCAGTACCAACTCCTGCATCTATTAAAACAGGCACTTTTGACTGATTAATTATAAGCTCAATATTAAGTCTATTTTGTATTCCAAGTCCTGAGCCAATTGGCGCAGCAAGAGGCATAATAGCGCAACAACCAATATCTTCAAGTTCTTTTGCAACAATTGGATCATCAGAAGTATAGACCATAACCTCAAATCCATCATTAATTAGAATTTCTGCAGCCTTAATTGTTTCAACTACTTTAGGATATAATGTTTTATCATCAGATAATATCTCAAGCTTAACTAGATTCCAACCTCCAATTGTTCTAGCTAATTTTAATATTCTTATTGCATCTTCAGAATTAAAGCATCCAGCACTATTTGGTAAATAGGTATATTTTAAGGGATCTATATAATCTTGAAGCATTTTATCACTTTGCTTTTCAATATTTACCCTTCTAATTGCTACTGTAATAATTTCAGCTCCACTAGCTTCCAAAGCTAATTTATTTTGCGTAAAATTTTTATATTTACCAGTTCCTATTAATAAACGAGAATAAAATTTTCTACCAGCAATAATAATTGGTTCATCTTCAAATATTGTCATATTTATAAAAAATTTTGGGGAGATATAATTACAACTAAATAAGTAATTGGAGCAACAAATACCATTCCATCCATTCTATCTATAACACCACCATGCCCTGGAATAATTGTACCTGAATCCTTAACATTAAATATTCTCTTAATTTTTGACTCACATAAATCGCTAATTTGCTCAATAACAGATAAAATTACGCTAAAAATAACAAAAAATAAGATATTTCCAGGAAAAATAAATGAAGAAATAATGCCTAATATTGCACTAGCTACAACACCACCAAATAATCCTGTCCAAGTCTTATTTGGGCTAATTTTTTTAGCCAACTTAGGGCCCTTAAGGTATTTGCCAAAAAAATAAGCAAATATATCAGTAGTCCATATGATAAAAAACATCCATAATAAAATAAATGGATTAATTTGACGAAGCATAACAGCACAATATATTGGGAAAATTATATATATGAAACCAAGAATCTGCCAATTTCTTTTATTTTTTGCATTTTGAGTTATATTATTCCACTCTAAGGTCATTAAAAAAACCAATATTAATGATAAAAGTATAAATAGTGATATAGAGTAAAATATTGCTATTATTGCAACTGGTATTAAAATAGTAGATGAAATTATTCTGTCTCTTAAATTGTTAAGAGAGCTATCATTGAGCATCTTTTTAATATTTGAAATAATATTTATTAATTTATCTTTTTCCATATCTTCTTATTCTTTTATTATATTCATTAATGCAATCATCCAGAATATTCTCAGAGAAATCTGGCCAATAATTATCAATAAAGCATAATTCTGTATATGCAATTTGCCATAGCAAGAAATTACTTAATCTTTTTTCAGAACCTGTTCTTATAAGCAAATCTGGTTCAGGATAATTATTATACATTTTTTGCGTAATATAATCTGCATCAATTTTATCAATTGATATTTGCTTGCTATTTAACTCGCTAAAAATTTTTAAAAAGGCATTCAATATTTCTTGTCTCGATCCATAACTTAAAGCAATAGATAAATTTAGCTTTTTGTTATTACTTGTTTTATTTTCTATAATTTTAATTTTTTCAACAATTGCGCTATCAACTTTTGAAAGATCACCTATAACATTAAGCTTGATATCATAATCTTGAAGATATTTTACATCATTGTCGAGATATTTATTTAATAAAGTAAAAAGATTTGATATCTCAGATTTACTTCTTTGCCAATTTTCATTTGAAAAGGCATATAATGTTAAATATTTAATGTTTTTATCAATGCATGCACTCGCAATTTTTTTTATATTACGCACACCTTTTTCATGACCATCAACAATATTAAGATTATTTAGTTTTGCCCATCTTGCATTTCCGTCCATAATTATGGCTAAATGGTTTAGGGGGCTTATCTTATTAGTCATTATCAGCTAAACAGACATTAATTCCTTTTCCTTGTCATTAACAATATTATCAATTTTATCACAATGCTCATCTGTAATCTTTTGCACTAATTCTGAAAAATTGTGGATATTATCCTTGGAAGAAGATAATTCATCATCTTTTTTAAAAATATCTATGATATCTCTTCTAATATTACGAAGAGATATTTTTTTATCTTCACCATATTTTTTTGCCAATTTACATAATTCAACTCTCCTTTCCTGGCTTAATTTTGGAATATTAATTCTAATTAAAGAACCTTCACATACAGGTGAAAATCCAATATTTGAATCTATTATAGCTTTTTCTACTGCCTTGATATTTGAATTATCCCAAATCTGAATATTAATAGTTGAAGAATCAGCAATAGAAATTGAAGATAATTGATCAATTGGCATTAAACTTCCATAAACTTCTACCTTAACAGGACTAAGTAAACTGGGCTTGGCTCTTCCAGTTGAAATACTATCTATATCCTTATTAAGTGAAGCTATAGTATCGTTCATTCTTTCACGACATTTATCAAGAAACTTATCAAACATAATTTAATTAATAATTGTAAATTTACCAGTATTGTTAATTACATTTTGTAATGAATCTGGCTGGGATATTGAAAAAACAATAATCGGCAAAGAATTATCCTTTGCAAGTGTAATAGCTGTTTGGTCCATGACTTTTAGATTCTTAATTATAACATCATTATATGTTAATTTATCAAATCTAGTTGCATCCTTATTTAATTTAGGATCTTCACTATATACGCCATCAACTTGTGTTCCTTTAAAAATAGCATCACATGACATTTCAATAGCACGCAAAACTGCAGCAGTATCAGTTGTAAAAAAAGGATTTCCAGTACCTGCTACAAATATAACAACTCTACCCTTTTGCATATGTCTAACAGCTTTTCTTTTGATATAAGGCTCACATATTTTATCCATATCAATGGCAGAAAGCATTCTGGTTTCAATATTTTGCGACTCAAGAGTGCTTTGCAATGCTAATCCATTAATACATGTTGCCAACATACCCATATAATCAGCACTAACTCTTTCCATACCAATATCTTTATGAGAGATTCCACGAAATATATTGCCACCACCAACGACAATACAAATTTCACATCCCATATTTTTAGCATCTATGATTTGCTGTGATATTTTCTGAAGATATAAGGGGTCATGTCCAAAATCTCTAGAACCCATTAACGCCTCGCCAGATAACTTAAAGAGAATTCTGCGATATAATGGAAGATTAGATATATTACTACTAGACATTAATATAATATGCTATTTATTTGCAATGGATGCAACCTCAGATGCAAAATCTTGTTCGTCCTTTTCAATTCCTTCACCAAGAATAAAAATTTTGAATTCAAGGATATTAGTTTCACTATTTTCATTACTAAATTTCTTTAGTAAATCCTTAATCTTAATTTTATCATCCATTACAAAAAATTGCTCCATAAGCACAACTTCTTCGTAATATTTTCTGATTCTTCCTTCAACCATTTTATCAATTATGTTTTGAGGCTTTCCAGAACTTTTAGCCTGCTCTGATAAAATTTCTGATTCTCTCCTTAATTTTTTAAAATCTACATCTTCAATGTTAAGAGCCTCTGGTTTAGAAGCAGCAATATGCATAGCAATGTTTTTTCCTAACTCATTTAATTTATCTTCAGATGCATTAGATTTAAATGACACTAATACAGCAATCTTACCAAGATTGTCAGAAATTTTGTTATGTATATAGCTTATAATTGCGCCACTTTCTTCAATATTAACAAATGATAATCTTCTAATTTTAATATTTTCTCCAATAAGACCAATTTGCTCTTTTACTCTGCTTTCATTATCATTAATAAATTTTTGTTGATCGCTATATTTGCATGAATCTTGTAGTAATTTAGTTACAAATTGCTGGAATTTTTCATTTCTAGCTACAAAATCTGTCTCTGTATTAACCTCGATCATAGCCGCTTTATTAGCAATATTTATAACGCCAACAACACCTTCTGCAGCAACTCTTCCACTCTTTTTTGCGGCCGATGATAATCCCTTTTTTCTAAGCCAATCAATTGCTTTTTGATAATCATCATTACATTCTGTCAATGCTTTATTGCAATCTCCCATAGGAGATCCAGTTTCTTCTCTAAGCTTTTTAATTAATGTTATATTTGGCATATTAATATTTTATTCGGTTTTGTTATTATTACTTTTACTAGCAGATTGCTCTATTGAGGATTCATCATTATTTTTTTTACTTTTTTCTAGAGACTTTTTAAACTCGCTATTACTTACTTTTTTTGTTAAATCAGCATTTACAGTATTAGAATTCTTTTTTTGAGCAATTTCCTCATCATCAATTTTTGAAATATCAAGTCCAGATTTATGCATCGCTTCTTTCATGCCAGATATAGCAGCATCAGAAATTAACTTACAAAAAAGTTTAATTGACTTAGTTGAATCGTCATTACCAGGTATAGGAAATGTGATATTATCGGTATTACAATTTGTATCAATGATTGCCATAACAGGAATATTTAATTTAACAGATTCCATTAAAGCAATAGATTCTTTATTTATATCAATAATAAATACAAGATCAGGTTTACCCTGCATATCTTTAATTCCTCCTAGGGATTTTTCAAGTTTCAACCTCTTTCTTTCAAGGTCTAATTTTTCTTTTTTATTAAGCCCTACTTCATTACTAGCTAAATCATCTTCAATTTTTCTTAGCGTTTTAATAGATTTTGAAACAGTATTCCAATTTGTCAGCATTCCGCCGAGCCATCTAAAATTAACATAATATTGACCGCATCTTTTTGCAGCAAGAGCAACTGTATCACATGCCTGCTTTTTAGTAGCTACAAATAATATTTTTCCATTATTTTGAGCAACATTTTTTACAATTTCTAGTGATCTATTAAGTAGTTTTGCTGTTTTATCAAGATCTATTATGCTAATATTATTCTTATTGCAATAAATATATTTCGACATTTTTGGGTTCCTTCTCATTGTCTTATGCCCAAAATGTGCACCCGATTCAAGAAGCTGTTTTATGGTAAATTTTGGTAAATCAAAATTGTTTGATTCGTTATTTTTGTTATTTTTCATTTTAGTTATTGGTTATGTTTGAGTTAATTATTTGCATTTATGCATAATTCTAAAGCAGAACACCAATTAAATAATTAACTAAGAATTATATTAAATTGTATTTTTCTAATTATATTTGTCAAATTGATTATTAAATTAAATTTTTACCTCAATCTGACCATCAATTAATTCAATTGTGACATTTTTTTTGTCAGAAACTTGCGTTATTGTAGTTAAAATTTCTTTATCTTTTTTAATAACTGCAAATCCTCTTTTTATAGTATTTTTATAGCTTAACGCACTAATGATTTTGTTATTAAGGTTTAACTTATCTTGCTTAATTTGAAAATTAATTTTAATTTTATCAGCGAAATTAATTATGTTCTTTTTTAGTAATAATTGCTGCAAAGAAATATTACTTTCAATTAATTGCTTATTTAGTTTAACTGAGTTTAAATCTGAATAATTCTTGAGCATTAATTTTTCAGCACAGCTATTAAGTTCCTTGATTATATTTGCTAAATAATTGCTGATATTGCTAATTAATTCTAATGGATGGCGAATATTGCTATTTATATTTTGGAGCTCAGATATTTTATAATTTATAAAATTATTATAACATTGACTTATTTTATCATAATAATGATCAATAGAAATTTTTAAATCTGAAATATTTGGAGTTATTATCTCAGCTGCAGCAGAAGGTGTTGGCGCACGAAGATCAGCAGCATAGTCAATAAGAACATTGTCAGTTTCGTGCCCAATTGCCGAAACTATCGGAATCTTAGAGCTATGAACCGCTCTAACAAGAGACTCATCATTATATGGTAATAAATCCTCAAATGATCCGCCTCCTCTGGCAATCACAATTAAATCAATAACATTATCGCAAGCAAAAAAATTAATACCATCAATAATATTTTTAACTGAATTTACACCCTGAACATTTACATGATATAATTTTATATTAAGGGGATATCTTTGCGATATTCTATGCTTCATATCCTCAATAACTGCACCAGTTTTAGATGTTATTATTGCAATATTTTTAGGATATTTTGGAATTTTTAACTTTTTGTCACTATCAAAAATTCCTTCTTTTTGTAAATCTATTTTAAGTTTTTCAATTTTTTTTAGAAGGGTACCAATGCCTGCAATTTCTATTTTTTCTGCAATAATTTGGTAATTTGATCTTGCTGAATATGTTGTGACCTTTCCTGATATTACTACTTCTAGACCATTTTCAATTTTAAAACCAATATTTAATGCATTTGATTTAAAACAAATTGCAGATATAATTGCATTATCTTCTTTTAAGCTGAAATATAAATGTTGCGATCTATGCTCCTTAAAACCAATTATTTCACCTCTAATTCTAACATAACCAAAAGAATCTTCAACAATTTTTTTTATTGAATTAGAAAACTCTGCAACACCAAATTCTGGGATATTCATCGAAGTAATAAATACAATTAATTATAAAAATAATCTTTGTTTGCTAATATTAATTGATTATTAATCAATCATTTTTTAATATTATATTAAATTAACATTTAAATTAGTATACTTTGAAAAATAAAATAAAACCTTATATTGTTTCTGGCAAGCAAACATTGCCAATAATCGAAGGTGGTAAAGGTGTTGGCGTTACAACAGGTGCGACAGCTGGTAATTTTGCTAAAAATGATTGTGTTGGAACATTTTCTGGGGTTAATGCAGATTGGGTTGATAGTAATAACAACATAATTCCATTAATATATAAAGAAAATACTCGTAGATTAAGACATAATGAACTTATTGACTATTCTATTAAAGGAGGAATTTCTCAAGCTAAAATTGCTAATGATATATCTGCAAAAAATGGTAGAATTCACATGAACATTCTATGGGAAATGGGTGGTGCACAAAAAGTTCTTACTGGTATATTAGATGGTGCAAAAGGTCTAATTCATGGCATTACTTGCGGTGCAGGTATGCCATATAAGCTATCAGAAATTGCAGAAAAATATCAGGTATATTATTACCCTATTGTATCTTCAATGAGAGCGTTTAGAGCTTTATGGAAAAGAAATTATCACAAAGCAAAAACATTATTGGGTGGCGTGGTATATGAATGCCCTTGGCGTGCAGGAGGTCATAATGGATTATCAAATGCAGAAGACCCTAATGCTTATGAAGATCCATATCCAAGAGTGGCAGAAATAAGATCTTTTATGAATTCTGTTGGACTTAACGATGTTCCAATTGTAATGGCTGGAGGAGTCTGGAACCTAGAAGAGTTTGAACATTGGCTTGATAATCCAGAAATTGGACCAATTGTTTTTCAATTTGGTACTAGGCCAATAGTAACTCAGGAATATCCAGTTCCAAATGATTGGAAATTAAAATTACTCAATTTAAATAAGGGTGACGTCTATCTTAATAAATTTAGTCCAACCGGATTTTATTCATCTGCAGTAGAAAATGACTTTATAAATGAGCTCAAATCTAGACAAATTAGACAGGTGGAATATCGCACAAATTGCTCTGATGGTTATGATCATGAAATACCCTTTGGTAATAGGGGTCGCACTGTTTTCATTCAAAAAAAAGATTCAGATATTGTTTCAAGTTGGATAAGTCAGGGATTTACCGAGGCTATGAAAACACCTGATCAAACATTAATGTTTATTGATAAATCTAAATCAAACCAAATTATTACAGATCAAATAAATTGCATGGGTTGCTTGAGTCATTGTCGCTTTAGTAATTGGTCAGATAAGGAAGAAAAAAATTTCAGTACTGGTGCTAAGTCGGACCCAAGAAGTTTTTGTATACAAAAAACACTTCAAGATATCAGAAATGGCATTGATATTAATAATCAGCTAATGTTTTCTGGCCATTCAGCATATAGATTCCAGCAAGATGAATTATATAAGAATAATTACATTCCAACGATTAAGGAGTTAATAAATAGAATTATGATTGGAAAATAGGATGAGTAAAATCAAAATATCAATTATAGGTTGTAGCGGATATACTGGTCTTGAACTAATTAAAACTATATCGAGCCATCCTTATATAGAAATTTCATCATTGATAGCTAATGAAAATTCAGGAAAATATATTTCTGACCTTTCATCATCGCTTATTATGCTAAAATTACCAAAAATAATTAGCTTTGAGAAAGCCAGTTTTAGCAATATTGATCTTGTATTTTTATGCCTTCCTCATAGCTTGTCTCATCAAATCATTAGTAAAATTATAAGTCAAAATTCTAATATTAAAATCATAGATTTATCAGCAGATTTTAGAATTGATAATAGCGACATATATAATCAGTGGTACAATACAAAGCATAGTAATTTCTCATATCAGAGTAATTTTATTTATGGTCTTAGCGAGATAAATAAAGACAAAATAAAGAAATCAAATTATATTTCTTGTCCAGGATGTTATCCAACTTCGATATTACTTCCATTAATTCCTTTACTAAAAAATAAATTAATTAAGTCTAAAAATATTATAATTGATTCTAAATCTGGATATAGTGGTGCTGGAAAAAAATTAAGCCAAGATTCGTTATTTTGCGAAATTAGCAATTCATTTAAAGCATATAATATTTCTAGACATAGACATATTATCGAAATTGAACAAGAATTATCAAAAGCTGCCAATAACGATATTACTATTGAATTTACACCTCATATCATTCCTATAAATCGTGGTATATTATCAACAATATATTGCGATATATCTGATAATTTTGATATAAGTGATATTAATAATTGTTTAGTTACAAGCTATAAGGATTCTTTTTTTGTTAATTTTGTAACTAACCCACCTCACATAAAAGACGTAGTTAATAGCAATTTTTGTCATTTTTCAATTCAAAAAGGTCGTTGTAATAATAGGCTAATAATTATTAGTGTAATTGATAATTTGCTTAAAGGGGCTTCGGGACAAGCCATTCAAAATATGAATCTGATCTATAATATTGATGAAAAATCTTCTCTAACTCAGCTTGCCAATATTGCATGAGTACAATTTTTGCACCAATAACTTCAATTAATCAAAATGGTGTATGTGTTATTAGAATTTCTGGAGATAATACAAAAAAATGCTTAGAATCGCTTGGTATTGATACTTCAAAAATAAAAAATCGTGTTGCAAAATTATGCAATATTACTGTAAATAATGAATTAATAGATAATTCTTTAGTAACATTTTTTAATTCGCCACATAGCTATACAGGTGAAGATGTTGCAGAAATTTCTATTCATGCTTCAAAATATATTTACAATGAAATTGCACTTCATATATCAAAAATTAATAATGTTAGACTTGCCAAAGCTGGAGAGTTTTCTAAAAGAGCTTTTATTAATAATAAAATTGACCTATTAACAGCTGAATCAGTTGTAGACTTAATTGCATCTGAAACCAAAATTCAACACAGACAGGCATTAAGGCAATATAATGGTAAAATTAGCAACATATATAACAGTATCAGAGATAATATTATAAAATCATTATCATTAATTGAAGCATTAATTGATTTTCCAGATGATGATATACCTCATGAAGTTATTGATGAAGTTAATAATATTGTTAAGGATCTTATAGTCAAAATTAGCTCCATGATTGATGATAAAATGATTGGTCAAAAAATAAAGTCAGGATTTGAGATCGTTATAATTGGCAAAACTAATGTCGGCAAGTCAACCTTAATTAATTATCTTACAGGAGATGAAATTGCTATTACATCTAATATATCAGGTACAACAAGAGATGTAATTTCTTCATATATTGATATTGATGGATTACCAATTATTATCTCAGACACTGCTGGTATTAGAGAAACTAACAATATTATTGAAATTCAAGGAATCAAAAAGGCTATTGATAAGTCGGATAATTGTGATTTAAAAATTATTGTTATTAATCCTGAACAAAAAATTAATAATAAAATAATTAATTTAATTACTAATAATAGTTTAATTATAATTAATAAAATTGACCAATATAATAGTGACAATATTAATAAATGCAAAGATATATTAAAGCAATATTGCAATAATATTATTGCAATATCGTTAAAAGAAAATCTAAATCTTTGCCAGATCAAACCCCTTATTGCTAAAATTATAAATAATCAATATTCAAACATTAATGAATCTATAATTACTAGTCAAAGACATAGATTAGGACTTAATAATTCTTTGACCCATCTTAGAAATTTTAATTTAGATAAAACAATAGAAATAGCAGCAGAAGATTTAAGGCTAGCTGCTCAAGAGCTTTCAATAGTAACTGGTGATATAAATATAGATAACATATTAGATGAAATATTTTCTGGATTTTGTATTGGCAAGTAAAATAATACATTAGTAAAAATTTTTATATAAGGTAATTAATATATTTGAATCATTACTTATTTTATGCTTTAATAATTATTTATTAATATATTGATTATCTTATGAATAAATTTTTATATGGAGCTTATGGATTTTATCATTTTACAAACTCATTACTGACTGGTTTTTACCTTGGACAATATAAATACACTCAATGTCAAAAACAAGATAATACAAATAGTAACATAGAAGATAATGCTCAAGCTGACTGCAGTTATGATAAGGGAATTTATTTTGCAACTGGTGCATTAATTGGAATGAGTAATTTTATTTCAATGTCAATTCTAGGATTAGCGTTTTTATCAACAAATAATACCAACAGAAGTGATACAAGTAACGAATTAGGCGAAGAATTAAGTGATGAATTGAGGCTAAGTGATTCAGGAGATAAAAAATTACAAAAATCTATAGCAATGTTTCTAGGATTAATATCAGGTGCTACTATTTGCAATCAATTACTATATAAAGAATGTGAGAAATTATCAACAAAATATTTCCCCGAACAAGATCCTAGACCTTTAAGTGTAATTGCTACAATTAATTTAGGAATTAATATATCATTTGTAAGTGCAATAATAATAGAAAAAGCTATAATAAAGCCAACTACTAGAGTAATAAGTAGATTATGTAACACACAAACTGAATTTAGCACAAGAAGCTAGATTATATAAATTATATTAAATAAAATAAATAAATAATATATTTCATTAAAATAAATAATATATTTCATTAAAGCTATACCGCATTGATATTTTTAGTTTTATAATCCTTAATTTGCTTTCCAAGCAATATCTCATTATGAGATGATCCAGCCGGTATCATTGGAAATACATTTTCAGACTTTTCAACAATGCAATTAAATAATACAGGGCCATCATGATCAATCATTTCTTTTATCTTATCCTCTAAAATATTAGGGTTGCTACATTCTATGCCTTTAATATCGAATGATTGAGCAAGCTTCATAAAGTTAGGTAATGACTGCATATATGAATGACTTTCTCTTTTTTCATATATCAATTCTTGCCATTGCCGCACCATACCCATATATTGATTGTTAATAATAAATATTTTAACAGGAATATTATATTGCTTTATTGTTGATAATTCTTGCATATTCATTAAGAATGATGCATCACCACTAACACATATAACTAAATCATTAGGATTAGCAATTTGAGCACCAATAGCAGCAGGCACACCATATCCCATAGTGCCAAGACCACCAGAAGTTAGCCATTTATTTGGCTTGTTAAACTGAACATATTGCGCAGTCCACATTTGATGCTGCCCAACATCAGTCGATATAAATGGATTAAATTTTACTGATAATTTGTTAAGAGTTTGAAGTGCAAATTCAGGCTTAATATATTTTTTTGATTTTTCATATGATAATGAATCAATTTTTTGCCAATGATTTATTTGATCCCACCAAATTTTGATATAATTACTATTGCTAATTTCTCTTTTTTTGATTTCTGCTATAATTTTTTCTATTGCAAGACATGCATCGCTATTAATGGCAACATCAACGTCAATTATTTTATTAATTGAGCATGCGTCAATATCAATGTGAATTTTTTTGGAATTTGGAGAAAATCCACTTACTTTTCCAGTAACCCTATCATCAAATCTAGCACCAATATTAATCATTACATCACAATCATACATTGCCATATTAGCTTCATAAGTACCATGCATTCCAAGCATTCCAATAAATTCTTTATTAGACGCAGGAAAAGCACCTAAACCCATAAGAGTAGAAGTTATCGGATATTTAAGCATTGTTACTAACTCTGTTAGTTTATTACATGCTACAATTCCAGAATTTATAACACCACCACCAATATAAAATATAGGCTTCTTAGCTGATATTATTAAATCAACTGCTCTTTTAATTTCATTATTATTAATAGAAGTATTTTTTGGCTTTACTTGATATGAAGGTCTATTAATTGATATTTTTTTATCATAATATCCTAGATTATTTTGAATATCTTTAGGGATATCAATCAAAATTGGTCCAGGACGATTTGTTGTTGCAATATGAAATGCTTCATGAATTATATAGCCAAGATCATTAACATCTTTAACAAGATAATTATGTTTTGTACATGATCTAGTAAGGCCAGTAATATCAGCTTCTTGAAAGCCATCAGTACCAATTATATTTGTTGCCACTTGTCCAGATATACAAATCAAAGGAATTGAGTCCATATAAGCATCAGTTAAACCAGTAATAGCATTTGTTGCACCCGGTCCAGAAGTTACTGTAATTACACCGACCTTTCCTGTGGATCTGGCATAGCCTTCTGCAGCATGGGCAGCTCCTTGTTCATGCCTAGTTAGAATATGACGAATAGATGTTTGCTTATAAAGCTCATCATAAAATGGCAAAATGGCACCACCAGGATAGCCGAATATGTCTGTTACATTTTCATTAGCAAGAGCCCTTAATATTATCTGAGCACCAGAAATTTTTTTTGACAAATTTTTCTCTGAATTTGATACTTGCTTATTCATTTTTATTTTGTAAAAGTAGTAAATAATATGATTATTTTAATATTATAATTACTTTGTGCAACTAATTTATTGCAATAATTACATAAACTATTTCTCGTTAAAATGAAATCAATAAACATTAATGAAATACTTGGATTAATACCTCATAGATATCCTTTTCTTCTTGTAGATAAAGTTATATCTGTTAGTCATGGAGAAGAAATAAAAGCAATTAAAAATGTTACATTTAACGAGCCATTTTTCAACGGACATTTTCCTGATCACCCTATAATGCCTGGCGTTTTGATAATTGAATCCATGGCACAGGCTGGTGCACTAATGGTTACGTCCGCACCCGAATTTGACCCGTCAAAAAAATTAGTATATTTTATGTCTATTGACAATGCTAAATTTAGAAAACCTGTTATTCCAGGAGATGTTTTAGAAATATATGTAAAAAAAGTTCAAACTAGAAAAAATGTGTGGAAGCTAGATTGTACAGCATTTGTTGATCAGGCTAAAGTCTCTGAAGCATTAATATCAGCAATGATAATTGATAGGTAAATTATGGCACATATTCATCAAAGCACCATAATTAATGAAGGAGCGATAATAGGAAAAAATGTTGAAATTGGTCCTTTCTGTATTATTGGTAGCAATGTTAAAATTGATGATAATACAAAATTAAAATCTCATATAATTATTGAAGGCTCAACAGTAATTGGTAAAAACAATATTATACACCCATTTGTTACTATTGGAGTAGATCCTCAGGATCTTAAATTTAGCGGCGAAGATTCTAAAGTAGAAATTGGAGATAATAATATTATCAGAGAGCATGTGACTATTCACAAAGGTACTAATTCAGGAATCATGAAAACTATTATTGGCAATAATTGTCTCTTAATGGTTGGTTCACATATTGCTCATGATTGTATTTTAGGAAATAATATTATATTAGCAAATAACGCAACCCTTGCTGGTCATGTTGAAGTTGAAGATAATGTTATAATTGGAGGATTATCAGCAGTTCATCAATTTGTTAAAATTGGTCATGGCGCCATGATTGGAGGTATGTCTGCTGTTGAAAATAATGTCATTCCATATGGAATGGCAATGGGTGAAAGAGCATTTCTTTCTGGTCTTAACTTAGTTGGACTTAAAAGGTCAAAAATTGATAGGGATCAAATAAATAATCTGCGTCATTTCTTTAAAGAGATATCAGAAAATGAGTCACAAAATATCAGTGACAAAATTATCAAAATTAAAAAACAATATGATTGTAATCTTGTTAGAAATGTTATAAATTTTATCAATAGCAATTCTTCACGCTCATTATTAAAATTTAAAAAAAGATGAGAGAAATTTGCCTTGATACTGAAACAACCGGATTAGATCCTAGACAAGGCCATAAGGTCATAGAAATTGCTTGTATTGAATTAATCAATAGAGTTAAAACCAATAATCATTTTCATTGCTATATAAACCCCAGACGAGATGTTCCTCAAGAAGCTTTTGCGGTCCATGGATTATCTACTGAATTTTTACAAGATAAGCCAATTTTTGATCATATTGCTTATAAATTTTTAGATTTTATTCAAGATTCAAACATAATTGCTCATAATGCTAACTTTGACGTAAAATTTTTGAATTATGAGTTACAATTAATTGGAATGAAAGCTCTTGAGAAAAGTAGAATTATTGATTCCTTAGCAATTGCACGAAAAAAATTTCCTGGATCTCCTGCATCACTTGATGCTCTGTGTAAAAGATTTAATATAGATTTATCAAAAAGATCTCTTCATGGCGCGCTTCTTGATACTCAATTATTATGCGATGTTTATATTGAGCTTATGGGCGGTGCTCAACAAGATTTTAAGTTTGACAATAAAGCAAATAGCAATAATCCTCAAAATAAAGCGTTGCAAATAAGCAATGATATCACCAAAACTAAACTTATTACACCAAATGAAGATGATCTCGAATCCCACAAAGAATTTATTTTATCAAACATTAGGGATAATTTATGGCAATATAGCAAGAATTAAAATCAAATTCTCAACTCTGGATCCATTATTATTATTTTCATTCTTAGTAATTTCATCTTTTTTATTTTGCATATATCACACTGATGCTATAAATTACTATAAAAAATTTTTTATATTTTTTTTAGTTTTTTCATTAATTGGATATTATATCTTTTATGACTCATATTTACGAAATTTCTTCCTCGCAACTCTAATCATAATTTTAGGAATAATTTACTTTCTAATATATGATTCTTATCTTAATAGTCATTTAATTATAAATAAAAAGCTATATGCTAATGTTAAAGGACAAATTTTAAATATTAAAAAAGTTGCAAATTCTAAAAATAATTCCTGGCGCGTTATATTGACTAATGTTGAATTATCAAAAATTAAATATAAAAACTCAAAAAAAGAAAAATCAAAGAGTAAATCAAAGCCTGATATCTATAGTAAGAAAAATATATATAAGCATTATACCAATTTAAACCAGTATATTGATATTGATCGCCTTGCATCTTCATATGATAATCAATATCTTGAGGTTAATTGGATATCAAAAAACGATCAATATGTTGCTAAAAATCCACCAAAAAATGTTACAATAATAATTCCTTCGCGCAATTTACCTCACTTACCTAAAATTGGTGATATTATAAGTACAAATGTTTTCTTTAACAATAAATCATCAAAGATATTTCCTAATGATTTTGATTTTGAGATATATAATAAGTCTCGTAAGATATCAGGATTTGGTATTACTACATCTGATATATCTATTTTAAGATCTAACAGTAATTTAGGATTTTTTGAAAAGTTAAGAATTACCATTTCTTCAAAAATAGATAAGCATTTAATTAATAATCAAAGTGCCATAGCAAAAGCATTATTAATTGGAGATAAATCTTATATTAATAATAAACTTAATAATAATATAATTAATTCTGGTATATCGCATTTATTATCTATTTCTGGTTTTCATATTGCTCTTGCTGGATCTTTTTTCTTTATAATTACAAGATATATATTATCAAGAAATGAGTATATAGCTTTAAATTACAACATAAAATTTATTGCTGGTTTTATTGCAATAATAGCATGTTTTTTTTATCTAAATATAAGTGGCGCTAAAATACCTACTCAAAGAGCTTTTTTAATTGCTCTTATTGGCTTTTTAGCAATGCTCAAATATGAAAAACTTAATTTAAATAGAGCATTAGGGTTAATTGCAATAATTATTATATTAATTAACCCCTATAATGTTGTAAATATAGGATTTCAACTGTCATTTCTGGCAGTTTATATCATCATAAATTTTACCAAAAAACAAAATTATATAATAAGCTCTAATTTAATAAATAGGTTTAACTATTATTTTGGGAGCATAATATCAATTTCACTTTTAATACAATTCTATACAGCACCTCTTTTATTATATTCATTCTCAAAAATTTCAACATTATCGCCAATTGCTAATATTATTGCAATTCCTGTAACTAGCTTCGTAACAATGCCACTTGGATTTATCTCTCTTTTATTAATACCGCTAAATCTTGAGAAATATACTTTGCAAGCAATGGGATATTCAATAAATATAATAGAATTATGTGCTTATTTTATTTCAAATATTAAATATTCATATATTTCTCTTAGCAAAATTTTAGGATATAATACATATTTATTATTTATAATTTTTATATTAATTTCAATTACTAGCAGCAAAATCAAATATTTATTCTTATCTATATATATAATTGCAACTATATATATGATTAATTTAAAAAAATATGACCTAGCATTTGACCCAAGACAAAAGTTTTTTGTAATTAATAGACAAAATGAAATATCATTTTCAAATAATGTAAAATCAAATAGAGATCTTGAGAAATGGCTAAATTACTATAATAAAAAAAATATTACTAATAATAGCTGTAATGATTACTGCTATATAGAAATTAAAAATAAAAAATTTCTAATAGTTACTTCAAGAGTAAAAAAAGATATAATATGCAACTCCAATTACGATTATATTGTAAATCTATCAAAAAAATATAGCCTTGGCGAATGCTCTAACAATAAAAAGAAAATTGAAAATATAGATTTTAAAGTAAGAGGGGGGCATTTTTTGATTATAGATAATGACATAAAAGTCGATTATAGTAATCAATGAAAAGATTAAATGGTGACCCCAACGGGATTCGAACCCGTATTTCCACCGTGAAAGGGTGGCGTCCTAAACCATTAGACGATGGGGCCTAACAAAAAAATAAGACATTTTCAATTATTAATGATATTTTTTATAAACGCAACAATTTAAATAGAATAAAGTTATTTTTTAAATCTCAATATGTTACAACCTTATAGAATTAATTTAGCAATTGATTTCGAGCAAATAGCATAATTATCACCATTTTCTTTTATTGAATTTTTAGCCTCATTATTAATTAATGTAAAATCCTTAGCTATATTATATATTTTTGGAGTTATAGATAATGCATCAATTCTGTTAATTGCTACAAACATGATTTCACTTAATATGGAACCATAAGACCTAATATTAATTGCAATATTCTTATCAGATATTGTTATATCAGGCGTTATGATGACTGAATCACCTATTTTGTAATTATCGTTAATTCTTCTATTATTATAAAAAACCCCCATATCTTTTTCACAATAAATAATTTCATTTGTAATTGGTCTGATAATTGCCGCTGCTATTGGTTGAGAAATTTTATCAGGTTCTTTATATTGCAAAGCAATGCCAATTGCAAAATCAATACAAGCCCTTGAATAATTTATAAGAGAGTCTATAGCGCAAATATTAAAAAAATATTTTGAGTTTATATCGTTTACTATCTTTTCATTATCACTAAAAATTAGGTTATATTCCGGTCTAATTCTAGATAAGTCATTTGAAATAAGCTTTTTTAATTTAATATATGATGAATTAGCAAATTTTACCCTAGAATTAATATTATTTTGCAAATGTTGAAGCTCATTATAATCTCTATGAATTGATTTAGCAGCTAATTCTAGCGATTTTACTATTATATTAAGATTTGAGCTAATTCTCATAAATATTGGTTATGTAAAAAAAATAAATGATTATATTTAAAATATAAAAAAATTATAAAGGCAATTAACTATTCTGCAATAAAATTCTTGACATAGTCTTAATAAAGACTTTAAATATATAGTTTATATTTTATACCAAAATAGATCTTAAAATATTTATAAACCTTAATTGAAGTTTATATTTTTTTGACTCAAATTACTTAAAGTGTTATTCTGTAATGTATTTACAGCTTTTTTTGTAATTTATAACTCAATTAAGTATTGTTCTTGGTAATAATTTAATTAATAATATTAATTCTTATATTATGGCTGCTAAAGGAAAAACATCTAAGGCTAAAAGAAACTCAATTCTTTTTAAAATGGTAAGTACTGCAAAAACAGGTTATTTTTATCTTGCAAGAAGAAATCCTAAACAAAAAACAGAAAAAATGGTTTTTAGGAAATATGATCCAGTAATTAGAAAACATGTTGAATTTAAAGAGCATAAATTAACTTCATAGCTATTTTACAATAATGAGCAAAATTAAGGTCAATAACCCTATTGTTGATATTGATGGTGATGAAATGACTCGCATCATTTGGTCAAAAATAAAAGAAAAATTAATATATCCTTTTCTTGATCTTAATATCAAATATTATGATTTATCAATTGAAAATCGCGATAAAACTAATGATCAAATTACAATTGATGCCGCTCATGCTATCAAAGAATATCATGTTGGCATTAAGTGTGCAACTATAACAGCTAATGAATCAAGGCAAAAAGAATTTAATCTTAAAAAAATTTGGCGCTCACCAAATGGGACAATAAGAAATATCCTTGATGGAACTGTTTTTCGAGAGCCAATTACATGTAATAATATCCCAAAAATTGTTAGCAACTGGAAATATCCAATCATAGTTGGCAGGCATGCATTTGGAGATCAGTATAAAGCAACTGAACTCAATATTACCAGACCTGGTAAACTTATAATTAGATTTGAGCCAGATGATTCCAAGGATATAATTGAGCATGAAGTATATAAATATGAAGGTCCGGGTGTTGGATTAGCAATGTATAATAATGATAATTCTATTATTGGCTTTGCTAGATCATGCTTTAATATTTCTCTTCAAAAAAAATGGCCACTATATCTTTCAACTAAAGATACTATCCTTAAAAAATATGATGCAAGATTTCGTGATATATTCCAAGATCTTTACAATAACGAATATAAGGATAAATTTATTGAAGCAAATATAACCTATGAACATAGGCTTATTGACGATATGGTTGCATTTGCCTTAAAATCTCCTGGTAAATTTGTTTGGGCGTGCAAGAATTATGATGGTGATGTTCAGTCAGATTCAATTGCACAAGGCTTTGGCTCTCTTGGATTAATGACTTCAACATTAATTACACCAGATAATAAAATCATTGAAACAGAAGCAGCTCATGGCACTGTAACAAGACATTACAGAATGCATCAAGAAGGAAAGCCTACATCAACTAATCCGATGGCATCAATATTTGCGTGGACTAAAGGTTTAGCATTTAGAGCAAAATTAGACAATAATAATGAGTTATATGAATTTTGCAATAAGCTAGAATCATTGTGCATTGCCACAATTGAATCTGGTAAATATACCAAAGATCTCGCAATTTGCGTTAAGGGAAGTAATGATGTTCATCATAATAAAGATTATCTTTATACTGATGAACTAATAGACTTGATTCATTCAAAATTAAGCAATATATAATATCGTTATAAATAAGAACTATAAAGCAATTACTTAAATTGCTTTATATATTAATATCTACTCATTATTAGAAATATCAATTATGGGACTGTTGCAAATCTCAATTTTCTTTAGAAATTTTCAAAATATTTTTATATTTTCAATATTTTAGGGAATTTCGTTAGAAATTCACTGAAATATTGAAGATTTATTTGATATTTTTGTAATTTTTGTT
>JAUROA010000002.1 GCA_030835745.1 Alphaproteobacteria bacterium | reverse complement strand
AATTGACTTTTGCTAATTTTAAAATTTTCAAGAAATTTTATTTTTTCTTGAGTCCATCTAATAATTTCACGATTTATATCAAGATGCTGATTGATTATAATTTCTGGATTAGCATGAATAGATAAATTATGCATTAAAATTGTGGTAATATTATTTTTAGCAATATATTTAATAATATCTTGATCTATAAGGCCACTAACATCATTTATAATATCAACTCCTAATTGATGAGACTTTTTAATCACTTGATAATGATATGAGTCAATGCTAGTCTTAATTTTTTTATTATTTTCTTTATTATATTGACTTACTTTTTCAATAATTTTGGGCAAGATTTTTTCAAGCCTATCATATTCTTCTTGAGCTGAAATTACAACAGATCCTGGCCTCGTTGATTGTGCGCCGATATCTATTATATCTGCACCAGATTTTATCAGAATATCTAATTGAGATAGAGCGCTATCTATATTATTATATTTGCCGCCATCATAAAATGAGTCGGGCGTTATATTTAATATTCCTACTAATTTTACCATTTTTTTTCAAATTTTTTACGAATAATAATGGCAGATAAATTAAATAAAATTAAAAAAATCAACAAAATCAAAATTGCTGCTGATGTTTTTTCGCTAAAACCCATTTCTGGAGAATCTGACCAAAGATAAATCTGCACCGGCAAAACTGTAGTTGGATCTTTGAAATTTCTTGGAATATCAGCAATAAAGGCAACCATACCAATCATTAATAGTGGCGCCGTTTCCCCTAGGGCTCTTGATATTGCTAAAATTGTTCCTGTCATTATACCAGGCAAGGATAGTGGCAATAAATGATGAATTGCTATTTGCATTTTAGAAGCCCCCAAAGCTAGTGCCGCATCCTTAATTGCCTTTGGAATTGATCTAATGGTATTTCTTGTGGCTATAATTATAATGGGCAGTACCAGCATGAACAGTGTCATGCCCCCAGCTAATGCGCTTGATCTTGGTAAATGCATAATTTGCAAATAAATGGTAAGGCCAAGGAGCCCATAAATTATTGAAGGAATTGCTGCCAAATTATTTATACTAATTTCAACAATATCGGTAAAACGATTTTTAGGAGCAAATTCTTCTAAATAAAAAGCGCACATTATAGCAATTGGAAATGCTAAAATTAAGAAAATCAACATGGTAAAAAAAGAGCCAAGCAAGCTTGCTCCAATTCCTGCTATTTCTGCTTCTCTAGAATCAGCAATTGTAAAAAAGCTTAAATTAAATATGGTCTTATATTCCTTTTGAGACTTAATCTGGTTAAGCCATTTTTGCTGATTTTTATTAAGAGTTGCTTGATTATTATATTTGAAAAACATATCAGCCTTAGAAGAGGCTCTTAAATAAATTTTAGTTTTTTTACCCAGTAAGTTTGGATCTGCTATAATTTTATCTCTTAATTCAATATATGCAATTTTACTGATTAGCTGATATAGTGAATTTATTTCGCTAATTGTTTTAGCCTCGCTAAACTTGTTTCTAAGGGCTTGTTTGATAATTTGACGATGATCTAATTTAGCAATTTCTCTATTATTTGACAAATCAATATTAAGAGCAATTTTACTTACATAAAAACCCTTATAACCTTGGGCAATAATTGTTGTCAGCAAAATTACTAAAAAAGCTATTGCTGCAATTATAGCTAGCAGACCATAAGATTTGAATCTTTTTTCTTTTTGCTGGCGTTTTTTAAGTAAGTTTAAATCAATTTTATCCATATTTCTTCTTGTAATTCTTAATTACTGATAAAGCCACTATATTAAAACAAAAAGTCAAAATAAATAAAGCCAGAGCAAGTGCAAATGCAGCCAGGGTTTTTGGAGAGTCAAACTCTTGATCGCCCACTAGCAATGTTACTATTTGAGCCGTAGTTGTTGTCACTGAATCAAGGGGATTTATTGTTAATTTGGCAATTAACCCCGCAGCCATAACAACTATCATAGTTTCGCCAATCGCCCTTGAAATTGCCAAAATAATAGCACCAACTATATTTGGCGTTGCCGCTGGCAAAGCTACTCTTTTAATCATTTCTGACTTAGTGCTACCCATTGCTAATGCACCGTCTTTTAAAGCCCCTGGCACTGACCTAAGAGCATCATCAGTTAGCGATAAAATAAAAGGAATAATCATAATGCCCATAACAAAACCAGCTGCAAGAGCGCTTTCACCGGCAATTTCAACACCAATAAAATCAAATATATTTTTAAATAATGGCCCAATTGTACTAATTGCAAAATAGCCATAAACCACAGTTGGAACACCAGCCAATATTTCTAAAATTGGCTTAACATTATCCCTAAAAGAATCCTTACTGTAAATTGACAGATATATTGCCCCCATAATTCCAAGTGGAATCGCAACAATCATAGCAATTAATGTGATTAGTAGCGTGCCAAGAAAAACTGGAACAAAGCCAAATGAACTATTTTCAACTGCCTGATCTTCATGAATCGCTATTTGCGGGTTCCATTGCAGACCAAAAATAAAATCAAAAAAAGAAACTTTTTGAAAAAACTTTAATGATTCAAAAAATATTGATGCTGTAATAATTATTGTTATCAAAATACCAACGCCTGCAGTAAGTGCTAATATATATTGACCCGATTTTTCTATATGACCTTTGGCATTAAAATTATTATCACTAAATTTAAAGAAGATAAAAAATTTTATTATTATAAATAAAAAAATTGCCGCATATTTTAACGATAAAGAAAGTGGGCTTATAGCAATTGCAATTGCTGCAATAATAGACCATAATATAAAGCAATAGCTATAATGCTTTGATAGTGAAGTAAAATATAGATCATTGGCACCGCTAGCCCTGGATCTTTTGACCTCAATTTTTTTAAGGCGAGTTTTAAGGCGAGATTTTTTAATTTTTTGATCTAAGCTAATAGCAGCAATTATAATTGATATTACCAGCAATAATAAAAACATATGTCACAAATTAGATTATTCCTAAATCTGCCTAAAATTATTATTAAAGAATCATTTAAAATCAACGGCAAAGATTTTTTATATCTTACTAAAGTAATGAGACAAAAAATTAATGATTCAATCTTAGTTTTTAATGCTATTGATGGTGAATTTTTGGCCAATATAGTCAAAATTAACAAAAAAGATCTTGAAATTAAAATTGAAAAAAAGGTCAGAAAATTAATTGCGCCACAAAAAATTTCTTTAATATTTGCCCCCGTTAAAAATGTGAGAATTGATTTTCTGGCTACTAAATCTTGCGAGATGGGTGTAACAGATTTTTACCCCATAATAACTCAACATACAATTGTTAAAAAGATAAATCAAGAAAGGTTTAAAGCTAACATTAAGGAGGCCGTGGAACAGTGTAATAGGGTTGATATGGCAATTATTCATCCAATCCAAACCTTGCATAATTTTCTCAAAAATATCAAAAAAACCGATTTAATTATCTTATGCAACGAAACCATATCTTATCCAAAGATATCAGATATTTTTAAAAATAATCCTAAATATCAAAATATTTCAATTATCATTGGACCTGAAGGAGGGTTTAGTCAAGAAGAGTTAAAAATGATGCAAAATAAACCCGATATAAATCATATTACACTAGGTCCAAGAATATTGCGCTGTGATACTGCGGCAATTGCTGCCCTGGCTCTTATTAATGACAATATTAAGTATTAATAATTACCACCAAATATAATATACAATATCAAAAACTATCTTTAACGAAAATACGGACTTAATATTCAAGTTTTTACACAATATTTCAACCACAATGCCTTAACCAAAATATAGATAATTAATTATTAAAAAATTAAAGATCTTGCAAGAAGCTCTTAAGCAATTTGGCTCTTTTTGGATGCTGTAGCTTTTTAAGAGCCTTTGCTTCAATTTGACGAATTCTTTCGCGCGTTACAGAAAATTGCTTTCCAACCTCTTCAAGAGTATGGTCTGTAACCATTCCGATACCGAATCTCATTCTTAAGACCCTTTCCTCTCTAGGAGTTAATGATGAAAGCATTTGAGTTGCCAACTCTTTTAATTTTGAGTGAGATGTGGCGTCAAAAGGTTGAACAGCTGTTTTATCTTCGATAAAATCTCCTAAAATACTTTCCTCATCATCGCCAGAAATTGGAGATTCAAGGCTAACTGGATCTTTGGAGGTTCTAAGAACTTTTCTAACTTTTTCAACTGGCATTAATAGCTTATCTGCGATCTCTTGAACATCTGGTGAGCGCCCTAATTCTTGGGTTAGTTGCCTTGAAGTTTTAACAATTTTATTTATTGTTTCTACCATATGTATTGGTATTCTGATTGTTCTAGATTGATCAGCGATTGCCCTAGTAATGGCCTGCCTAATCCACCAAGTTGCATAGGTTGAAAATTTATATCCTCTTCGATATTCAAATTTATCTACCGCCCTCATTAAGCCAATATTTCCCTCTTGAATTAAATCCAAAAATTGCAAACCTCTATTAGTATATTTTTTTGCAATTGATACTACTAAACGTAAATTAGCTTCTATCATTTCTTTTTTTGCCTTAGCCTCTTCCTCTTGGCTTTTGTGAACTTTTTTTACTAGATTTTTAAAATCAGAAATAGACAAACCCATAATTTTGTTAAATTTGGCTATTTTTTGAATAAATTCAGCAATATTATCTTCTTTGGAAGCGATAAAATCTTGCCAATTTTTATCCTTGATCATTTTTAGCTTTTTAAGCCATTTATCACCCTCTTCAAAACCTTGGTAATTTTTAATAAAATCTGCCTTAGAAATTGAAAATTGCTGAGCTAGCTTCATTAACCCCACCTCAGTGTCAATTAGCTTTTTTTGCGATTCATAAAGCTGATCAACCAAAGCTTTTATCAATGAGTCATTAAAACTAATTTCAGAAGCTAATTCCAAAAACTCTCTTTTTAGAGCAATGATTTTATCATTTGATTTAAATTCCTCAGTACTAAGAGACTCTGATTTATCAATTATATTTTGACAAATTTGTGCAATTCGTTGAAATAAATCAAGCATTTTTGGCATTAAAATGCGCTCCATTGAAACAAAAGATACAACGCTTTCATCTATTTCCTCTAGCTCTTCATCATCAAACATTGAGTCTTCAGAACCTTCTGGATCTTGATCATTAGATTCATCTTGGTCAGCAAAAAATTCAGCAAAATCATCATTATTATCTTCTTCGCCATCTTCATTTGTATCGCAACGCATCATTTCTTCAAGCTCAGAATTATATGTTTCATCAATCCTTATTATGTCTCTTAAAAGAATTGTTCCGTTCGATAATCCATTATACCATTCAATAAAATGTCTGAGAATAATAGGGTTTTCATATAGCTGTTCTATGGTTTGATTACGACCCTCTTCAATCCTCATTGCAATTTCAACCTCATCATCTCTATTGAGTAATTTAACGATACTCATTGATTTCAGATAAGTTTTTACTGAATCTTCACTTCTTTTTTGGCTTTTTTCTTCATCTTTTGATTGCAAATCCTCTTCTAATATTTTTTCGTAATCATCTTCTTTTTCAACGATGTTAATCTTAAATTCTACTAAAAAATCAAGTATGTGATCAAGATTTCTTGGTGTAATAGTTGGGTCAATATTTTCATTAATTTGATCATGAGTCAAAAACCCCTGAACCTTACCTATTGAAGCTAACTTTTTTACAATATGAGATATTTCTTCAGGAAGACTGGCAACTGTTTGAGCCTGTTTTTGAAGAGCTAATTTAGCGTCTTTAATAAAATCATATTTTTTATTTAAAGATGAATTATTGTTTGAAGCTTTTTTCTTAACTGATACGCCCTTTTTTTCGCTATTTTTTTTTGATCTATCTTTGTTAGATTTTTTATCAACTTCTTTCGATTTTTTATTTATTGCCATATTAGAGTTAAATTATCTCAATTTCTAAAATATTAATTTCTTTTTCAAGAGTGTTTTTATAATCAAATATTTGTCTAATTTTTTGACATTCAAGAGCGCTATTACTTGTTGAAATATCATTTTCACTGCCAATTAACTCCTTATATTGCGCATTTACCTTTAATAATAGCTCTTTTAAAAGCAATATTCTAAATTTAACAATATATTGATCATCAATTTTAATTTTAGACAATAGATCAATTATATATTTAATGTAATTATTATCAATGCTATTTTCAAGCTCTTTGATCATATTCTCTTGCGATATTTCTTTTTCTTGTTCAATAATTTCAATTATTCTATCTTTTATCTTATTTAGCTGATCATTTTCAAACTCTAAAGTTGCTATATCAAAATAATTATCACTATATTCAATCAATTCATGTTTTTTAATAATATAAGCCAATATACTACATGATAACTCTTCATTTATTTGAATTTTATCTATTTTTATTTTTTTATCTTTTATTATCGAATTTCCAGACTGGATTTGTTCTGAAATCTTTGATCTGCCATATTTATATATGTAATCTTTGAAATATTGCAAAAAATATTTT
>JAUROA010000020.1 GCA_030835745.1 Alphaproteobacteria bacterium | reverse complement strand
TGGGGTCAGACCCCTATTTTCCTAATAAGATAATATTCAGAGTTCAATTTTTCTAAAGCTTTTGATCAATTAATTGCAAAAAATTATCTCTGCCATATAGCGTTATAAAGGAACCCATTCTTGGGCCTTGATCTTGGCCTAGTAATATTTGATATAATGTTAAGAACCATTCTCTCATATTTTTTTCATAGCCATGTTTTTTGCCAATAGAAAATATTATAGTTTGAATTTGGCTGGCATCATTTATGATATTGTCATCTGCTTGTTTTATTTCATTGGCCAAATCTTGTAGGGCAAGTTTTTCTTGATTATTTGGGGTACGATATTTTTTGTTAGATTTAATAAAGTCATTATAGTAATTAATGGCATTATTGATCATTTGAGACAATAATGGGCTAGATTTTTTATTGAGATCTTTTTGATATTTTGAAATAAAACCCCATAATATGTCATCATTTTCTGGATTGCAAACGGAAGCAAGATTTAGTATTAAGGAATAGCTAATATTGAAGTTAATATTATTAACATTGCCACTATGAATATGAAATAATGGGTTTTCTAGTTTTTTCGTTTCATCTAATTGATTGTAAGAATTGCTATAAGCAATATATTCATCCATGGCTTTGGGAATAACATCAAAATATAGCCTTTTGGCAGTTTTAGGCTTTTGATACATAAAAAGCGACATTGATTCTTGCGGGGCATATTTAAGCCAATCTTCAATAGCAATGCCATTGCCCTTAGATTTTGATATTTTTTCACCTTCATTGGATAAAAACATTTCATAGGTGAAATTGATTGGTGGTTTACCTCCGAGTATTTGACATATTTTGCGATAAATTGGCTCATTTGGGGCATGATCTTTGCCATAAATTTCATAATCAACATTAAAGCTATACCATCTGGCGCCAAAATCTATTTTCCATTGTAATTTGCAATTACCGTCAAGGATTGATATTTCTTTTTCTTGGTTATTTAAATCATAGTAAGTAACGCTTGCCTTTTCTTTATTGATTGATTTAACGCCTTTATCAATAACAATGCCTGATTCTTTGTCAATTGGCATAAAAGGTGAGTATGTTTTTTGACGCTCTAAGCCAAGTGTTGGTAGCATTAAATCCATTAATTCTTGATATTTAGCCATTACTTGTAGCATGGTATTATTATATGCGCCAGATTTATATTTATCTGTAGCGCTTATAAATTCATATTCAAAGCCAAATGAGTCTAAAAAAGATATTAGCCGCGCATTCATATGTTGACCAAAAGATTGGTGTGTATTAAATGGGTCTGGCACTGAAGTTAGTGGCTTGCCAAGATTGGCTTTTATTAATTCTTGATTAGGAATATTATCAGGAACTTTGCGTAAAGCGTCAATATCGTCAGATACGCATATCATTTTAGTTTTGATATTAGGGGCAATTTTATTAAAGGCATTCATTACATATGATGTGCGAACAACCTCGCCAAAAGTGCCAATATGCGGCAGGCCAGATGGTCCGTAGCCAGTTTCAAATAAAACATAACCTTTTTTTGGAGTGGTTTTTTGAATTTTATTATATATTTTTTTTGCCTCTTCAAATGGCCATGATTTGGATTTTAAGAATAATTCTTGGTCCATATTATATTTTTTTAGAAAATAAAATTGCTAATTTAGTAGTATGTTTAATTAATGCAGAAAGTGGTTTAAAAAATATTAATTTATCAGCGTCATTATTATAGCCAATATCTCTATGCTCTAATTCTTCTTGGCGAAATTGGGTAATTTTATCTTTTAGCTCTTTTAAATCTTTGCTGTTATTTTTGTCATTAGTTTCAATATTATCTAGATAATCAAGTTGTTCTTGATAATGGTCATCAATAACTTCTTCAACAGCAGTTGTGCAAGTCATTGCTGCCTTTTTATCGATCATTGCAGTGGCAAATCCCATAATAAAGCCGCCCACTTGCCAAATTGGCTGCATTATGGTTGGTCTGATTTTTTTATCTTTGAGTAATTTATCAAAATAATCAAAATGCTCAATTTCTTGTTGTTGCATATGTTCAATAAGCTCTAATGTTTTGGTGTCGCCTTTTAATTTAAGTGCCTTTTTTTGACCTTCATAGATAATTTTTGCTCCCATTTCACCTGCTTGATTTACTCTAATCATTTCATGGATTTTTTTATTTGTCATAATTATAATATATATAATATTGCTCAATTTAAAAGATTGTATAAATAATTTAATATAATTTTATGACATTGCAAGAACATTTATTGGAGTTAAGGTCGCGCCTTATTTATATTACATTATTTTTTCTAATCTCTCTTTTTGTTTGCTTTAATTATAGTTTAGAAATTTACAATTTTCTATTAAGGCCATTTATTGCAATAACTCAAAATCCAGAGCAATATCGCATGATATTTACTAGCCCTGGCGAGGCATTTTTTAGCTATTTAAAGCTATCTTTAATTGCTGCAATTTTTATATCGACACCTTTTTTCTTAACTCAAATATATTTATTTATTGCGCCAGCTCTTTACAAAAAAGAAAAGAAATATTTTATTACAATTTTTATTGCTTCGCCATCTTTATTTTTTGGTGGAGCTATTATTGCTTTTTGCTATATATTGCCTTTGGCATTTGAGTTTTTTCTAAATTTTGAAAATAAAAATATCAGCCAAAATTCAGCCATGGCCCTAGATTTAGAGATTAAAATTAGTGAATATTTAAATTTTTGTAAAAATATTATTTTTGGCTTTGGGGTTGCGTGTCAATTACCAATAATATTGATATTATTATATAAAATGAATATTATTTCTCTTGAATCATTAACGAATAAAAGAAAATATTGGATATTGTCATTTTTCTTAATTGGCGCTATATTAACTCCACCTGATATTATTAGTCAAATAATAATGGCAGCAGTTATGATGATATTATTTGAGATAATGATATTTCTTTTAAAGATCACTAATAATTAATATTTAAATTAAATTTTATGAAAAATTCTTCTAGAGACTCAGGATCTCAAGATGCAAAAGACCAAAATTTTTTTGTAGTTGGTGCAGTTATTAGGGGTCTCTTTGCTGCTTACGAATTGCTAAGAAAGGGTGTTTCAGATAAAAATGTTTGAAAGTCTTCTAAATTTTGATAGAATTTTTTTCTCAATAAAATTTTGTAACATTCATTTTGAATAGTTCTATTAAATTTAAATTTTACTATTAAGACTAACATTTTCTGGGGCTTAATCTTCACCTTCTTCTTCATCTATTTCTTTTTGAGCTCTTTTATCAATTTCGTCTAATTCATCGTCTCTATCTTTATATTTTGTAATGGCACTTACTCTTCGAGATCTGAGTTCATTTATTGCTTTTTGACATATATTATCGGCTGTAATATTGAAGTGCTGATATAAATCTTGCGCTTTACCAGAAGTGCCAAAATCATCCATACCAATAAATATACCATTTTTACCAATATAGCGGTTCCATCCTTGATAAATTCCTGCTTCAATTCCAATTCTTAGAGTGTTATCTTTACCTAGAATCTTATTTTTATAAGTATTATCTTGTTTTTCAAATAATTCAAAACAAGGTATCGAGACAACTCTAACGGCAAAACCATGCTTATGAAGTTTGCTCTTGGCCTCCATGGCAATTGATAATTCAGAGCCACTGGCAATTAATATTACATCTGGGTCAATATCAAGCGCAGTATTGGATACAATATAAGCGCCATAGCCACATGAGGCCTGGTCTTTTTGATATTCACTTCTAAGAAATGATACTTTTTGCCTTGTAAGAATAATAGCTGATGGTGCATCCTTAATTTTAAGTGCTTGTTCATAACACCCTATTGTTTCCTGGGAGTCACATGGGCGAAATACATATAAATTAGGAATAGATCTTAACATTGCTAAATGTTCAACTGGCTGATGAGTTGGTCCATCTTCGCCAAGGCCGATTGAGTCATGAGTAAATATGTATAATATTCTTTGCTTCATTAAGGCAGAGAGTCTTATGGCAGGCTTCATATAGTCTGCAAAAACAAGGAATGTACCACCATATGGTATAAAACTTGAATGAAGAGCGATACCATTCATAATAGCTCCCATTGCATGCTCACGAACGCCATAATGAATATAGCGACCAGAGAAATCATCTTTAGTTATAGATTTGGTAGAAGATGTTTTAGTTAGTACTGAAGCTGATAAATCAGCAGATCCTCCGATCATTTCTGGAATTTCATTAGTAAGAAATTCAAGCGTTTCTTGTGATGATTTTCTTGTAGGTTGCTCTTTGCGATCAAGAAATATTTTTTGTTTTAAAAGATTTAATTTTTTATTAAAGCTCTCAGGAAGATCTTTATGCATAATTCTCTTAAGCTCTTTTTGCTTTATTTCGCTTAGATCATGGAATCTTTCTTCCCAGTCGTGAAAATTTTGACGATGTTTTTTACCAGCATCATGCCATATATCAAATAAATCAGTTGGAATAGCAAAGTTAGCATGATCCCAATCAAGTTGTTTTCTAACTTTTTTAACTTCTTCTTCACCAAGGGGTGAGCCATGACATTTATTTGTTCCTTGATATGAGGGAGAGCCAAATCCAATTTTAGTATTACAATCAATTAATAATGGTTTTGTAGATGATTGAGCTTTTGTCAAAGCGTTTCTAATTTCATCATAATTGTGACCATCAATTTGAATTACTTCCCAATTACATGCTTCAAATCGCATCTTAATATTGTCTGAAGATGTGATATTAGTAGAGCCATCTATGGATATAGAGTTATTATCCCATAAAACAATAAGCTTGTTAAGATTAAGATGTCCAGCAATTGAGATTGATTCTTGAGATATACCTTCCATCAGGCATCCATCTCCAACAAGGCAGTATGTTTTGTGGTTAATGATATCTGTGCCATATCTAGCGGACATTAATTTTTCAGATATTGCCATTCCAACTGCATTAGCCAGACCTTGACCCAGTGGCCCAGTAGTAGTTTCTATGGCATTAATATGTCCATATTCTGGATGTCCTGCACATTTTGAATTAAGTTGTCTAAAATTTTTTATATCTTCAAGATCAATATCCTTATGACCAGTGAGATATAATAATGCATATAATAACATTGAGCCATGGCCAGCAGATAAAATAAAACGATCACGATCAATCCAATCAGGTCTTAAGGCTTTAAATTTAAGAAATTCGGTAAATAAAATTGTAGCGACATCTGCCATTCCCATAGGAAGACCAGGATGCCCAGAATTAGCCTTTTGAATGGCGTCTATTGATAAAAATCTAACACAATTTGCTAATTGCTTTGTAATCTCTTCACTGCTATATTTCATTTTATAATTATGAATTTATGTGTAGGTTAATAAATTTAACTAGATAAATAATTAACTAAATTTAAAGTAGATTTAATATATAAAAAAGCAATACTTCTAATTTAACTTTCTAATATTTTGACAGATAAATGACTAAGACAAACATTGATAACTTCTCTTCAGAATCAATACCTTTAATTTCATTAATACCAAATATTGTTACTCTTACAAGTCTTTGCATTGCCTTGACATCAATTAAATTTGCATTTAATCAAGATTTTACTAAGGCAACATTTTTTTTATTATTTGCTGGCTTCATGGATGGTTTAGATGGCAGATTGGCTAGATATCTTAATTCAGAGAGTGAATTTGGGGCACAATTAGATTCATTGGTAGATTTTGTGAATTTCGGAATTGTGCCAGGTATTATAATTTATTTTTGGATAAATATTAATTACGATATTAAATTTTTTGATTGGGCTCTGGTATTGTTTTTTGCAATATCTGCAGCAGTAAGATTGGCAAGGTTCAACGTTGATAATTCGATAAAAGAAAATGGCAATAATTTACAAAATAAATATTTTTTCAAAGGTATACCAGCCCCGGTTGGTGCCGCATTGTCAATGTTGCCTTTAGTTCTTGAATTTGAATTTGGTCATGGTTTTTACTCAAATCCTTATATTATAATGGGTTATGTTGCAATTATTTCATTCATGATGGCTAGCACCATTGCTACATTTTCAATAAAAAAAATTCCAATACGTAATGAATTTTATTATTTAACAATTGTAATATTATCTATCATTGTTATTGGTCTTTTACTTGAAACATGGCTATCGCTAGCAATTATTGGCGTGATATATTGTATTTCAATACCAATTGCAATTGCAACACATTTATCAATAATAAAAAAAAATAAATGAAAATACTTATAATTAATGGCCCAAATTTAAATCTTCTTCATAAAAGAGATAGCAAAATATACGGAGATTTATCTCTAGCAGAGATAGAAAAAAAATGCCATAAAATTGCGCAAGATTTTAATATGGCAATTAAATTTGAGCAATCAAATGATGAAGGTGAAATTGTGGCTAAAATTCAAGAGGCTATTGATAATTTTGATGCCATTATTATCAATGCAGCTGCATATACTCATACATCAGTTGCAATTAGAGATGCTCTTGAAATGTATAATAAAATTAAAATTGAAATTCACTTATCCAATATATATAAAAGAGAAGAATTTAGGCATAAATCCTTAATTAGTAATGTAGTTGATGGAGTGATATGTGGCTTTGGTGATAATAGCTATTATTTGGCATTAAGTGCAGTTAAGAATTTTGTATAAGTAATTATAGTAGTGACAATAAAGCAAAAATTTAAACCAATTAAATTATTATCATTATTATCAAAGATTTTTTTTGCGTCTTTTGCAATATATTTAATATCCTTTATTTATCTAATATTAGCAATCTCAATTGAGCCAAGATCAATAGATTTAATTAGTAATAAGGTCAATAATATTATAAAAGAATTTGACGCTGATATTGAAGTAAAAGAAACTTTATTAAAGGTTGATGATTTTTCACATCTCACAATTAAAATTACTGATTTTTCAAAAAATAAAGAAAATAAATCGCAATTAAAAGATATTAAAATTAACGAAGTAAAATTAAAAATATCTTTAATTGATTTGTTTTTTTTAAATTTCAATAAGCATCAAATCATAATAAATAATGCTATTATTAACATAGCACAAGATAATAGTAAAAACTTTAATAATAAAAAAATTACCACCAATAAAATAATAGCTAATTTTCTTCAAAAAATATTAGATTCAAATATTGCTAAAACTAATATTTTAGTCAATAATGTGAAAATTAATTTTAGTCAGGAAGGTGATATTGGTGAAAATATTCACATAAAAAAAACACAAATTTTTTTAGTTAATAATCGCAGCAAATTTCAAATTGTAACTAGCAATGATATTAAAATTAATAATAGTAAAGTTGGTGTAAAATTTAATTTAAATTGCAATTCTTATAAAGAAACTGGCATGAATATAAATTGTAATATTTTTGCTAATGATTTTAATAGTAGTGATGTTGCCAAGATAACTAATAAATTTTTATGGCTCGATAAAATTGATGGCATTTTTGATATAAAATTATCTTTCAAATATGTAAATCATAAGATAAAAGATTTAAATTTTAATGTTACTGCTGATAATGGTATTTTTAATTTTCGTAACTTCTTTTCAGGTGAAATTAAATATCATAATTTATCAGCAATAGGAAATATATCATTTACAGATAATATAATTAACATATCAGAAATAAAGGCAAATTTAAAAAAAGCACAAGATCAAAATATTGATTCTAAAATATTAATGTCATTAAAAATTAATAATTTTTTGAATGATAAAAAATTATTTAATTATAATATAAATTTATATAATATTGCCAATGATGAGTTGGGTAAATATTGGCCAATCTCGTTACCAAGGCAAGATATCAGAAAGTGGGTATTAGAAAAGTTTAATTCAGGTGTTATTGATGAAGCAAAAGCGCAATTTACAATTAAAAATAGTGATAAGAAATTTAAATTAGAATCCATTAATTCAGAAATTAAATTTTCAGATATTAATTTAAATTATCATAATTACTTTCCTAAAATTAAAGAAATTTTTGCAATTGCTAGATTTGATAAAAAATCTATGACTATAGATATAAATTCTGCAAAAGTTTTAGATAGCAAAATTTTAGACTCAAAAGTTGAAATAAAAAATTTTTTTGCTAAAGAAAATATCTTAAAAATATCATCAAGAGTTATGGGGCCGCCAAAAGATTTGCTTAGGCACATTGATTACAGGTCAAATTTTTTTGACAAGGCTGATCAATATATTAACGGTACATCAATTAGTAATGTAAAAATCGATTTACCTCTCAAAAAAAATATTGCCCTAAAAGATGTTTTAATTGATGTAAATTCTGATATTGAGGATATTGAAAATAAATATCTTGCTGGCAAGTCAAAATTAAGTTGTATAAAGAAAATAAATAATACTCAATTTTCAACTTCTATCAATCTTGATGATTTAAAATTATCTATAGCCGCATTGAGTATTGAAAAAGAGCCTAAAATAAAATCTAGATTAAAATTTATTATTAAAAGTAATAATGATAAATTGCTAATCAATGATATTAATCTTTCAAAAATCATAGATTTAACAGAATTTGGTGGTAATAAAGAAGAGTCAAAAATATCTGGAAAGATTGAAATTGATCAAAAATTAAAAGAGGTATCATCTTTAATATTTGATAATCATAATTTTGGTAAGAATAATTTCACTTTTTCATATAATACAAAAAATAATATAAAAGCATATAATTTAAGGGGTGTTAATTTGGATTTGTCAAAATTATTAAATAATAAAATGCCATTTAATTTTTCTGATAAACAAAAATCAGATTCAAAATTTTCTTTAGATGTTTCCAAGACATACTTATCAAATAATAAAATTTTAAATAATTTTTCAATAGATTTATCATGCAATAATAATTTTTGTATTAATGGCAAAATTAAGGCTAATTATAAAAATAATAAATATCTCAATATCGATATTTCTAAAAAAGACAATAAAAAATATGCCGATATTCAGGGTGTAATATATGATATTGGATATTTGGCAAAAGCGTTAAATATTTCTGATATGCTAGAAAAAGGAGATGTTAAATTTAGTGGAAAAATTGAGCTAGTAAATAATAAAAATAAGATTTCAGCTAAATTAAAAAATTTAAGCGAGCTTATATTTTACGAAAATGAAAAATTTAAATATTTAACACATCAAGATAATCTTTTTCTTAAAATAAGAGATATAATATTTACAAAGGGTAGGACAAAATTTGATAATATTGATGCTGAATTTGAAATTTATGATAATAATTTCATAGTTAAATCATTTGTTGCAAATAATTTTAAGATTGGAATTACCGCAAAGGGAAAAATAAATCTTCAAAAAAAGAGCTACGATATTAAAGGAATGATTATACCTGGATATATGATAAATAATTTGTTTGGAATAGCTAAAATTCCTGTTGTTGGTTCTGTTGTTAGTGGTGTTCTTACCGGAGGAGATGATGGTGGAGGAATTTTTGGCATTCAATATAAATATAACAAGAAATCAATATATCACAAAGAGCAATTTACTACTGAAAAAATTAAATCATTTATACCATCTTCCATTAATAACCTTTTTGAATTATTAGATGGTTAAAAAATTAACTGTAAATATAGTTGGAGCTGGTTTAGCAGGCAGTGAATGTGCTTGGCAATTAGCAAGCAGAAATATAGCTGTTAATTTATATGAAATGAGAGATGAAAATCGTAAAACTTTTGCACATCAAACCCAAGATTGTGCAGAATTGGTTTGCTCTAATTCCTTGCGTTGTCATGATGTTACAAGTGCTATTGGTTTGCTTCATGAAGAGATGAGAATTTTAAACTCATTAATAATTGAATCGGCAATTAAATCTAGGGTTCCGGCTGGAAATGCTTTAGCAGTAGATAGAAAAAATTTTTCCAACTATATCAAAGAAAAGTTACTAGCAACTAATAATGTTAAAATTATTCGAAAAGAAATAGAAGAATTGCCATTAAATTCAGATGAAATATGGATTATTGCCACTGGACCATTAACATCTGATAAATTATCTAATTCTATATTAAGGGCAACTAATCAGCAACATTTATCATTTTTTGATGCAATTGCTCCAATAATATATAAGGACTCAATAGATTTTAATTACGCATGGATGCAATCAAGATATGATAAGGGAGATGGCAAAGATTATATTAATTGTCCGTTAACAAAAGATCAATATTATCAATTAGTAGATGATTTGCTCAATGCCAAAAAAACAGAATTTAAGGAATGGGAAAAGGATACGCCATATTTTGATGGATGTCTTCCTGTTGAAGAGATGGCAAGAAGAGGAAGAGATGTGTTGAGATACGGACCTCTTAAGCCTATTGGACTTACAAATCAGCAATTTCCAATTAATCACGAATTAAGAAAGCCCTATGCTGTTATACAATTGCGCCAAGATAACAAGCTAGGAACTTTATATAATATTGTAGGATTTCAAACAAAATTAAAATATGGTGAGCAAAAAGAAATTTTTGCCAAAATATTAGGTCTTCAAAATGCTGAATTTGCAAGATATGGAGGTATTCACCGTAATATATTTATCAATTCGCCTCAGCTTCTTGATTGCAATCTAAGATTTAAAAAATATCCAAATATTTTTTTTACTGGGCAGGTTACAGGAGTGGAGGGTTATGTTGAATCTGCAGCAATGGGTTTGATATGTGCAATTTTTTGTTATAGCGATATAATTAATGCAAAAATATCTCTACCATCATGTAAGACAGCAATTGGAGCACTACTTAATTATATAACGTTAGGATCTAATGGGGTTGATTTTCAGCCAATGAATGTCAATTTTGGATTATTTGAGACATTAAAATTAAACAAAAAAATAGCAAAAAAAGATCGCATAGTTGCATATTCAGATAGGGCAATAAAAGAAATGCAAATTTGGCAAAAAAATAATATGAAATTTTTTCAAAAATGAACTTGACATTTCAATAAATTTGAAACAAAATTTAATTCCTTTATTTCTTAAATTATTTATCTTTTAGAAATATTTAAGGTATGAATTGATAAAATAAATTAATTAACAATTTATCAATTCTAGCAAGAAAGTTCATTCATAGTGTTTTGATTAAATTTTTAAGAACACTGATCTTTTAAAATTAAGTTAATTTACAATATAAATCTTATAACTAATTTAAATTATAAATTAAATTAGAGGGATTTAGCTGTTTAAAATCGTGAATATTTGATAACTAGTAAGAATACCGTAAGATATTAATATTTCATATATTTATATCTACATAAATTCAATTTTAACTAAATTTTATTAAATTTAGTGTAGGTAGTTTTGTTATTTTATTATGTGTGATTTAATTCTGCACATAGTCAAAATAAGCAAGATAAGGGCATTTGGTGGATGCCTTGGTGTAGAGAGGCGATGAAGGACGTGACAGGCTGCGATAAGCTTCGGGGAATTGTCAATAAATTTTGATCCGAAGATTTCCGAATGGGGAAACCCATCTTCTTTTAGAGGATATTCTTAACTGAATTCATAGGTTAAGAAGGCAAACCTGGGGAACTGAAATATCTAAGTACCCAGAGGAAAGGACATCAACAGAGACTCCGTTAGTAGTGACGAGCGAATGCGGACCAGGCCAGTATTAGTTAAGGTGAAAACTAGAATAAAATGGAAAGTTTAACCATAGTGGGTGATAGTCCCGTATAGGTAATGCATCTGACTAATCTCGAGTAAGACGGGACACGTGTAATCTTGTCTGAATATGGGTGGACCAGTTCATCCAAGCCTAAGTACTCCTCTACAACCGATAGTGAACAAGTACCGTGAGGGAAAGGTGAAAAGAACCCCGATAAGGGGAGTGAAATAGACACTGAAACCAGATGCCTACAAGCAGTCAGAGCCCCATTAGGGGGTGATGGCGTACCTTTTGTATAATGGGTCGGCGAGTTAATTTTATTATGCAAGCTTAAGCCGCAAGGCGTAGGCATAGCGAAAGCGAGTCTTAACAGGGCGATATAGTATAATGAATTAGACCCGAAACCGGATGAGCTAGCCATGGCCAGGTTGAAGGCGAGGTAAGACTCGTTGGAGGACCGAACACGTTAATGTTGCAAAATTATGTGATGAGCTGTGGTTAGGGGTGAAAGGCCAAACAAATCCGGATATAGCTGGTTCTCTGCGAAATCTATTTAGGTAGAGCGTCATATCATTACCTTTGGGGGTAGAGCACTGTAAAGGCTAGGGGGTCCAAAAGACTTACCAAACCTTAACAAACTCCGAATACCAAAGAGTTCAATATGGCAGACAGACAGTGGGTGCTAAGGTCCATTGTCGAGAGGGAAACAGCCCTGATCGCCGTCTAAGGTCCCTAAGTGCAAGCTAAGTGAGAAAGGATGTGAATCTGCGTAGACAACTGGGAGGTTGGCTTAGAAGCAGCCATTCCTTGAAAGAGTGCGTAATAGCTCACTAGTCAAGCGGTTTTGCGCCGAAAATCCAAGGGGCTAAGCATTACACCGAAGACACGAGTTCAATATTAATTTATTGAGCGGTAAGGGAGCGTTTTGTAGGCCGTTGAAGTATGACCGTAAGGACATATGGAGGTATCAAAAGTGAGAATGTCGGCATAAGTAGCGAAAAGAGGAGTGAGAATCTCCTCCACCGAAATCCTAAGGGTTCCCACGTCAAGTTCGTCTTCGTGGGGTTAGTCTGGTCCTAAGGCGAGGCCGAAAGGCGTAGTCGATGGATATCAGGTTGATATTCCTGA
>JAUROA010000019.1 GCA_030835745.1 Alphaproteobacteria bacterium | reverse complement strand
TTAACTTTCGCAATTCTTTCTGGGCAATAAAATAAGTTCTGTCTGAAATAATAGTTTTTACCATAATCTTAAAGTTAAGTTAATAATAAAACTATATTTTAAAACCTATAATAGTATATGTAAAGATGAATTTTGGTATTAGTAATCATCTTTATCTAATTAAATTTTTTTCAAATTTAAAGATTATTTTATGGGGCTAAAGAGAAAAATCAGTGAGATATTATATGATAATGATCAATTTAGTCATTGCTTAATAGCGCAATTTGATAGCCCAACAAGTATTTATAAGCTTAAAGAAGAAGATGAAACTTACATTAAGGGTTTAATTAATTTTTTACTATATAATAAATCTAAATCTAAAGATTCTACCTTTGATGAAATTTCGGATAATTTAGCTTGTAATATTTCTTATCAAATAATTAGAAATATATTAGGTTTTATAGATTATGTTAGCGAAACTTTAAAAAAAGATTCAAATTGTAAAAAAAGAAAGCATGGTGATGATTATAGTGCATTATTTGAAGATCAATTTATTGGAAATAGAATTGATAATTGTTTAAAAGAATTTGATGTAAATAAGCATTTTTTTAAACCTTTTCATCATAATAACTCAATTAATAAATTAATAGCTATAAAATTATGTGATTTTTTGTTCGATCCTGAACAAAAAATTTCTGAACATGAAATTTTATTTATTTTTCCAATTATTGATAAAGTCTCAGAATACTTTTTTCTTCCTAAATATTACAATGAGAAATTATTAGAATTATCATTATTATCTAATGCTGATATGTTAGAAGAAAATTTTGCTGTGCTTGCAAAATTTTGCCAAAACAATAAATTAGGAGTATCTGGGGTCAGACCCCGATTTTCCTATTAGGGAGTATCTGGGGTCAGACCCCTATTAGACCCCGATTTTCCTATTAGCTCTTATTGATCTTGATTTTTGTTGCAGATATATTAAAATAGTGATAATGGATTTAATCGATTATTTTATATTTGTTAATGGTGAGTAAAGACTCTAATAAAAGTTATGATGTTATTGTGATTGGTGGTGGTCATGCTGGGGTGGAGGCTGCATGCAGTGCTTATCGTTGTAATGCTAAGACATTATTAATTACAAAAAACCAACAAAATATTGGTGAAATGTCTTGTAATCCTGCTATTGGCGGTGTTGCAAAGGGGACAATTGTGCGCGAAATTGATGCTTTAGACGGAATTATGGCCAAAGCAATTGATATGGCTGGTATTCATTTTAAAATTCTTAATTCTTCTAAAGGTGCAGCTGTTCATTCGCCGAGAGCTCAAGCAGATAGAGATTTATATAAAAAGGCAGTTAATAAAATTTTAGCAAAGGACTATCAAGATCTTGATATAATTTATAATTCTGTAAATAATTTAATTATTAAAAATAATATTATTTGTGGCGTTAAATTAGATAATAATCAAGAAATAATGGCAAAATCTGTTATTTTGACTACTGGCACATTTCTTTCAGGTGTAATTCATATTGGGTTAAAACAAATTGCTGCAGGAAGATTGAATGAAAAACCATCATATACTATATCTGATAATTTGCGTGATCATAATTTTAAATTAGCTAGACTTAAAACGGGAACACCGCCAAGAATTCTGGCATCTTCAATAAATTATACAAATTTAGAGGAGCAGTTAAGTGATAAAGTCTTAAAGCCATTTTCTTATTTAAATGATAAAATAACTACTAAGCAAATTAAATGTTATATTACTTATACCAATAGCAAAACTCACAAAATTATTAAAGATAATCTTGATAAATCAGCAATTTATGGTGGTGCAATTTCAGGAAAGGGTCCAAGATATTGCCCCTCAATTGAAGATAAGATACATCGCTTTTACGACAAAGAAAAGCATCAAATATTCCTTGAGCCCGAAGGTTTGAATTCAGATTTAATATATCCTAATGGCATATCAACTTCTTTGCCACATGAAATTCAAGAGCAATTTATAAAAACAATTCCTGGGTTAGAAAATGCTATAATTAAGCAATCAGGATACGCAATTGAATATGATTATGTAGATCCAAGGGAGTTGTTACCAACATTAGAAACAAAAAAAATTGCTAATTTATTTTTTGCTGGTCAGATTAATGGCACCACTGGATATGAAGAAGCTGCTGGTCAAGGTCTGGTTGCTGGAGTTAACGCAGCAAATAAAGCATTATCTTTAAATAATGACTTTATTTTATCTAGATCTAATTCATATATTGGAGTCATGATAGATGATCTTACATCTTTAGGAACTAATGAACCTTATAGAATGTTAACTTCAAGAGCTGAATATCGCTTATCTCTAAGATCTGATAATGCGGATTTAAGGCTTACTAAATTAGCAATAAAGCATAAATTTTGTTCAAAAGATCGCCAGCAATATTTTGAAAAAAAAGTTTTAAATATTGATTTTGCAAAAAATATTCTAGAAAACCTAATTATTAGCCCTAATAAATTACATAAAAATTATAATATCAAGATTAGCCAAGACGGAGTTAAGAGAAATGCTATGCAATTACTATCTTTACAAAATATTGATTTTAGTGATTTAGAGAAAATATGGTCTCAAGAAATTTCCCAAATTGAAAGTGGGCTAAAAACTCAAATAAAGATTGATGCCACCTATGATTCCTACGTTGCAAGGCAAAATAGTGATATTAAGCTATTATTAGATTATGAAAATCTTAAAATACCTCTTGATATTGATTATAATGACATTCAAAGTTTATCTAATGAGGTTAAAGAAAAGCTCAATGAATTTAAGCCATATTCTATTGCTTGCGCATCTAAAATAAGTGGTGTAACCCAGGCTTCAATTATGGCAATATTAATATTTATTAAAAAAAGTAAGAAGCATTTTTAAAATGAAAAATGTTAAAGTTAAAAATATATTATTTTTTTTAGGCTTATTATTGCTCAATATTTCATCTGCATTTGCAATATCTAACAATATATTACTTGATAATATTGAAAAAAGTTTAATTTTCAGTAAGGATGAAGCTCAGAAAATAAAATTCCATGATCGTAATAGTGAAGGAGTTCTTGAAATTAATAGAGCAAAACCTCAAATAGGCGATATATTAACAAAAAATTCTAAACTAGATGTAAAGGTAGTTAATATTGATAATTTTGAGCATGAAATTAAAGAAAAAGAGAATATGGCATATAATGCAGCCTTGATAGGCCAATATGAGGTTGCGATTCAACTATATAAAGATATTTTAAAAGATAATCCTAAAAACTCATATGTTAAATTTTCACTAGCAGTAGCTTATCAAAATCTTAATCAATATGGTCAAGCAAAAGATATCTATAATGAGTTGCTAAGTGAAAATCCAGATAATAAGCAAGATATTATATCTAATCTTTTATCAATATTAGTTGATGAGTCTCCAAAAGAAGCAGTATATTTTCTTACAAGATTAGCTACACAAAATCCATCATCGCCATATATTATGGCGCAATTGGCTTTAGCATATGAGAAAGTAGGAGATTTTGATGGTGCTATAAGGTTTTTAAAGCGATCTATAAGGCTAGATCCGCAAAATATCTTATATATTTTTAATCTGGCAGTATTATATGATAAAAGTAATCAGAAAATAAAGGCTATAGAAAGTTATCAAAAAGTTTTAAGAAATTATAGTGATAATATTGGACTAGCTTCAATTGATGTAATTGAAGGAAGGATTAAATCACTTAATGCATCTTATGATTAAAAAATTATTACTTCATTGTGGAAAGTTAGGATGTTCAGACGTTCATATTTCTGCAAAAAATAATGTTACCATGAGAATTCATGGAGAAATAAAAAGAGTTAAGGGTTTAGATTCTTTAAGTTCTGAACAAATATATCATATTATCAAATCTATAACTTCTAAAGCGCAATGGGCTAATTATCTTGAAAATTTAGAGATAGATTTTTCAATTCAAATTAATGATGATTTAAGATATAGAGTTAACGCATTTCACACAATAAATGGTCCTGCAGCTGTATTTAGACATATTCCGTTGGAAGTAAAATCTCTTAGCGAGCTTCATGTGCCGCAAATAGTGCAAAGATTGGCAGAATATCAAAATGGTCTTGTTTTAATTTGTGGACCAACAGGAAGCGGTAAGTCAACAACTATATCTTCTTTGATTAATTACATTAATGAAACAAAGAAAAAACACATTATTACAATAGAGGACCCTGTTGAATTTATTCACAAAAATAAGAAATCAATTATAAATCAAAGAGAAGTTGGTAGCAATACAAAATCTTTTCCTTTGGCACTTAGAAATGTTCTTCGAGAGGATCCAGATGTAATTTTAGTTGGTGAGATGAGAGATCTTGAAACCATTCAATTAACTATAACTGCTGCTGAGACTGGTCACCTGGTTTTTGCTACACTGCATACTAGTTCATCGGTTCATACAATTAATAGAATTATTGATGTATTTCCTCCTAGAGATAAAGCTTCAGTTAGAAGCATGTTATCATCATCATTAAAAGCAGTTTTGTCACAACATCTTGTTATTGGCAAAGACGGTCTTAGATATCCATCAACTGAATTAATGTTTGTTAATAATTCAATAAGAAACTTAATTAGAGAAGATAATGTTCACCAGATTAATTCTATTATAGAAATTAGTAAAAAAGATAATATGTATCTTATGAAAGATTCTATAAATTCACTCTTAGATAAAGGGATAATTAGTAAAGATACAGCGCAAGAAGGTTATTTATATTGTGGAGGTTAATAATTGATCACATGCATCGATGATTTTTTCTAGATCTTTAATATTAATATTAAGAGGCGGCATGATATATAAGCAATTAGATAATGGTCTTAGAAAGACGTTATAATTAATTACTTGTTCTCTCATTTTTAATATCTGACTCCAGTCTTTTTTAAACTCAATTACGCCAATATTTCCAATTGCTCTAATATCGGTAATATCTTTATATTTTTTAAATTTTTTCAACGAATCCATTAAGATTTTATGATTTCTAATGGATGATTTTTTGTAATTATTTCTCTCAAATAAGTCAAGAGATGCATTTGCTGCGCTGCATGCAAGTGGGTTGCCCATAAAAGTTGGCCCATGCATTAAAGCTAAATCAAGATCATCTCCTAAAAAAGCATTATAAATATTATTATTTGTCATGGTTGCAGCCAATGTCATAATGCCACCAGTTAGCGCTTTACCAATAGTTAAAATATCAGGCTCTATTATTTTTGAGTGCATGTAAGCAAATTTTTTACCAGTTCTGTAAAACCCAACAGCACATTCATCGCATATAAATAATATATTGTATTTTTTTACAATTAAATAAATTTGTTCTAGGATTTTAACATTATGAAATTTCATACCTCCGGCACATTGAACCATTGGTTCAATAAATAGTCCTGCAATATTATTATGATTATTCTTAACAAATTCTTCAAATTTATTAAGATCATTTTGATTTGTAGGTAAATTAAGTGAATAATTTTGTAATAGTAATTTGTTAAATTTGAAATGCATGCCAGTTGATAAATCAGCCAAAGACATTGCGCCCGAAGTATCTCCGTGATAAGAATTTTTAAATGAAATAAATTTTGTTTTAGTTTTAATATTATGGTTCAAGTAAAATTGCCATGACATCTTCATAGCAACTTCTATTGCTGTAGAACCTGAGTCGGAAAAAAAGCATTTATCCATATTGCTAAATTGACATAATCTATATGCCAACTTATATGTTTGTTCATTAGCAAAGCCAGCAAGCATAATATGAGGCAGCTTATTTAATTGAGATTTTATAGATTTTTTAATGTAGGGATGATTATAACCATGAGCAATAGACCACCATGATGAAATGCCATCAATTAATATTTGATTATTACTTAAGTAAATTTTAGAACCACGGGTTTTTTTAACATTAAGCTGTTTGAGGTGACTTTGCATTTGGGTATAAGGAAGCCAAATGTGATCTTGACCCTTTTTTATGTAATTCATTATATCTTGGTTAATTTATTACTTAATTTGGCCCATAAGCTGCTAGGATATTTATTATTGAGCGTAGTAATAAATATATTTGCTTGAGATGTTACTCCAATTTTAGTATAAATTTCTGCAATTCTATAATAGGATTCTTCAATTTGCCTTGAATTTGAAAAGTTATTTATAATTTTAAGATAATCATTAATGGCGCCAATATAATTATTATTTTTAGATTTAAAATATGCTTTATTCATGATTCCTGAAGCTATTGATTCAAGGGAATTATTTCTTTTAGTAATAGAGTCTTTGGCGTATATTGAATTGGGGTGACGTTTTATAACTTTTTCAAAAGCAGAATATGATTTTTTGGCAATTTCTTGTGAGCGATAAGATTCAGGTATTTGTTCATAAAATGATATAGCTTTAAGATATAATAAGTAATCAATATTTTGATGAGATGGATATAATAAAGAAAACTCATTAATCAATTCAATAGTTTTGTCGTAATTATCTTGCATATAATAAGCATATGCTGCCATAATCTGGCCTTTAATACTTAATTCTTCAAATGGGTAATCATCAATTAATTTTTCAAATTCAGTTGCTGATTCGTAATAGTTTTTTTTAATTATTTTATTATAGGCTTTTTGATATTGCGATTTAATAGTTGGTTTTTGCTCTTTATTAGAGCATGATGATAATAAAAAAATTGTAATAAGAATGATAAATTTAATCTTCATTTCTAATTTCTAAACTTAGTTTATGTGCATAAAGACCTTCGCTTTGAGCGATTTTTTTTGCATGCTGAGATATTTTAAAAAAAGATTTTTTATCTGATTCTATTAATGAAATTCTTTTTAGAAAGTCATAAACTGATAATCCGCTAGAAAAACGAGCATTACCTTGGGTTGGAAGGGTATGGCTTGGCCCTCCAATGTAATCGCCAATTGCTTCAGGAGTATAATTTCCAAGGAAAACTGCTCCAGCATTATTTATTTTTGACAATAGGTTGTCATTATTATCGCTAATAATTTGTAAATGTTCAGGGGCAATAAAATTAGATATTTGTGCACTATTATTAATATTATTTACTATAATAATAGCAGAGTTTTGAAGCGATTTATTGATAATATTTTTTCGTGGTTGGCTATCTACTATTTGATTAATTGAATTATAAATTTCATTAGCAAAATTTTCTTCATCGCAAATTATAAATGCCTTAGAGTCTTGGCCATGCTCTAATTGCGAGATAGCATCTATTGCAACCCATTTTGCTTTAGCAATATTTTTTTGTGCAATTATTGTAATGTCAGTAGGGCCTGCTATCATGTCAATACCTACTTCGCCATATAATTCTTTTTTTGCACATGCAACATATGAATTTCCAGGTCCAACAATTTTATCGACTGCGTCAATTATGTTAGTGCCAAATGCAGCAGCAGCAATAGCCTGAGCGCCACCAATTTTATATATTTTTGAAATATTGCATAATTTAGCTGCATAAATTATTGCTGGGTTAATTTTATTGTTATTTGCTGGTGTTAGCAATATTAAGTCTTTTACCCCAGCAATAATTGCAGGAATTGCCGACATTAAAACTGAACTTGGATATGAAGCCGTGCCACCTGGAGCATAAATTGCTATTTTTAAAATTGGCTTCCATATATTTCCTAACTTAACATTGATATTGTCGTAATATATGTTGTTATTTGGCATTTGTTTTTGGTGAAATTTTGCAATTCTATTATATGATTCTTTAAGAGCTTCTTTAACATCGTCTTGAGTTTCATTGCAATATGATTCTATTTCTTGTGGACTTAATAGTAGCTGGTCTGGCGAAGAGAAGTTATTATTATCGTAACTATTGGTGAAATCTATTAATGCCTTATCGCCTTTTAGCTTAACTTCATTAATTATTTTTAAAGTAGTTTGAGTTATTTGATCTGAGAATTTGTTATTTTTATAGGATAGGTGTGGATTATTTTTTAGATCATTTATAGTAAAATTTGGTGGTAATTTATATATTTTCATTTTTTATTAATTTTACGTGATCTCCAATTTTAATATTGTATTTTTTACATAAATTGGCATTAATTTCAAGAACCTTATCTGATAAAAATTGTGATGAAATAATTTCCTTAGAAAAAGGTTTAGTATTATTTACAATATTGACTATTTTATCATTTTTGTCAATAAATATCATATCAAGGCTAAATTTGGTATTTTTCATCCACATTGAAATTATTCTTGGGCTATCAAAAACGAAATACATGCCATATTTATCTGGCATTTTATCAATATTCATTAATCCGTAACTTCTTTTTTTATCATTATCAGCTAAGTAAGCTAAAAATTGTGTTTTTTGATAATTTTCTTTACTTATAACTTGTATTTTGTGTTGATAATTGGCAAAATTGCTATTATCTGTTTTTGCATTGACATTTTTTGAGAAATAAGTGCTTATAATTAATAAAAATAATAAATTTCTGATTAAGCTACATATCATATTCTTGGTTATTATTTTATTTTATAAAATTGAATTTTCTTATGCTAGCGATTTTCATAATATTCATATTAAATCAGAAATTATTGATATCAAAAGAAATTCACAAAATATTACTTTTCAAGATAATGTAATAATTGAAAGTGGTGACGACTCTTTGCTAGCCGATAAAATGAACATAATATATGATGTTAATAAAAATATTGATAAGATAAAGGCTTATGGTAATATTAAAATTTTTACAAATAATTTTAACGCCACTGCCAAAAAGGGTTATTATGATCCTAAGAAAGATTTATTTATATTAAAAGAAAATGTTATTGTAAATGATGGTCTTTCAATAGCTAGCGGTGATGAATTTATGTATGATTTAAGAAATCAAAAAGGTATATTTATTGGCCAAAGAAATGAATCTAAAATTAAAAAAGATCATAATAGAGTAAAAGTAATTATTAGCAATGAATAAAGTTCTTAGAATCGATAATATATTTAAAAGTTATAAACATAAAAAAGTTATAAATGGCATTTCATTTTCAGTGGGACAAGGTGAAGCTATTGGGTTGCTTGGTCCAAATGGTGCTGGTAAAACAACATGCTTTTATATGATTGCAGGATTAATCAATGTTAATTCTGGCAAAATTTTTATTGATGAAGTTGATATAACTTCTTTGCCAATGCATCAAAGAGCAAGTCTTGGAATTGGTTATTTACCGCAGGAGGCTTCAATTTTTAGGGGTATGAATGTTGAGGATAATATTATGTCGGTTCTTGAAATTGTTAATAGCAAACACAAAGAACGAATTGAAATTATGGAAAAATTACTTGATGAATTTTCAATACAACACATTAGAAAATCTCATGCCTTATCTTTATCTGGTGGAGAAAGAAGGAGGGTTGAAATTGCTAGAACTTTAGCAACTAATCCTTTATTTATATTACTTGACGAGCCATTTGCTGGCGTGGATCCAATTGCAATAAATGATATTAGGCAGATGATTACTCATTTAAAAAATAGAGGAATAGGGGTGCTTATTACTGATCACAATGTTAGAGAGACCCTATCAATTGTTGATAAGGGATATATTGTTTATGACGGCAAAATATTGGCTTCAGGAAACAGAGATGAAATTATAAATCATCAAGATGTTAAAAGAGTATATTTGGGTGATTCTTTTAGTGTTAATTAGTTTTATTAAAATATTACCCTCTATGAATATCAGTTTGATTGTAAGTATGTTTGGAAGAATATTTTGCTTTGTTTAATTGTGATGATGAGGGTGATGGTGATGGTGATTGTGTTCGCAATAATTTATTATTTGTTGCTAAGGCTACTGGATAAGTGGTTTTCTTTTCATTTGTACATGAGTTATTATTAATTTGTTCTTTTGTAATTGATGTAATTATTATTGATGGAATTATTATTTTTTCAGTAATATCGATTAATAACTTAAAAAAAGACAAGCAGGTTATTGCAACTATTAATTCCTCGCTAACCGAATGTTTTGTGCTAGATTCTGCTTCTTTAACTTTAAGGTATTTTTCGCCATTTTTAAACATCCAATAATTTATAGGAACTACGGTAAGAATCTTAAATAACTCTCTTGCCTCACCTAATATTGCACATTTTAATTCTTTTGAAGTTGGATTATCTTCTGATTTTGTTGGAATATTTTCATCATATATGTGATTAGATACAAAATTTGAAAAAACATCTTCAACTGGTGTAAGTAAACCAAAATGTGATAAAACTCTATAATGCGACATTGGATTGAATCTGAAATTTTTTTTTATTCCTCTATTGCATAAGGTGGTCCATATTTTGGTCAAGCTAGGTAGCAAGTTAAGTGGAGCTATATCTGAAATAATAGTAGATTTTTTTTCTAAGCCATGCGCTAAATTTACAGGAATTTTATCTAAAATAGTAGCAAGAAATCTGACCATAAGTGTTGGAATGACTTCTGCCTTATAAGTATTTTCTTCAAGGATCGCTTTGACATTGTGGCGAAATGCCAAAAGAAGAAATAGTTTTATAATTGCTGGTGAATTAATAATTGCCATTTGAGATAGAGATAATGAAGATCGGGTTAGATCGTGGTTGCTTATATCACTATGATTAGTATATATAGGAAATAGCATTATAGCAGCAACATAAATTATTATTAGATAAATTTATTATATGTTAAAATACTATTATAATCAATTAGTTTAATTTTTTAAAATATTAAAGGATGATAATTCTATAATTTCTTTAAGATCTCGTGCTAGGTAAAATGACCCACAAATAATTATTCTTTTTGACTTATTGCTACTAATATTAGAAATTTTTGTAATTGCTGATAATAAATCATCACATTTATTTATTTTAATATTATGATCAGAAGCAATTTTATGAATATTTTCACTTAATTCTGGATTTGGCTCTCCTTGAACTCTAACACAAAATAAATCGGCAATATCGCTAAATTTTTCTAAAAAATTTGGGCGGCATTTATTTTTACTAAAACCCATAATTACAAAATTATGGAAATTATCATCTTGTTTTAGCCATTGGCTAATTGCATAAGCGCCTGATTCATTATGGGCGCCATCAATCCATATTTGGTCATCAGAATTACTGGTTAATTGTTGGTTAATTTTTTCAAGGCGCGATTTAAAGCTAGTAGAAGTAATAGCTTTTTTGATAATTTGGTGATCAATATTAAAATTTTTACTAATTAATGCCAATATTGTTGTTAGATTGATAATTTGATGATCTCCTAATAATGAAGGGTTTGCTATATTATTGATTGCAATGTTATTAAAGTTGAAGTCAAAAAGATTATCGGCATTTTTTTCAATAAAGAAATCTTCATCATAGTAATAATGATCAATTTTTTGATCATTTGCTAATATTTTTATAATTGCTTTGGCTTCTTGGCATTGGGCAGAGCAAAATAATGGCGTTTTTGGTCTGATAATCATGGCTTTTTCAAGGGCTATTCTTCTAATGTCATATCCTAGATATTCTTCATGATCATATGATATTGGGGTTATTATTGTTGCTAATTTTTCTTCAATAATATTGGTAGCATCTATTCTACCACCCATATTGCACTCAATTATAGCATAATCAGCCTTAATTTTAGAAAATGCTAAAAAAGCAGCAATAGTGGTCGACTCTAGAAAGGTTAGTATTGAATCTTGGCTTGCTAATCTGACTTCTTCTAATATTTCAAATAAAAATCTATCATCAATTAATTCATTATCTACTATAATTCTTTCATTAAAATGATGAATATGAGGTGATGATAAAATATGAATTTTATTTTTATTGCATTTAAGAATTTGAGCTAAGAAACTTAGAGAGGAACCTTTGCCATTTGTGCCAGCAATATGAATAGTTGGTGGCAATTTTTTATGAGGATTTCCTAGTTTCCTAAGAACTGGCATCATCCTCTCAAAAACTGTTTCATAATTTATTGATTTATTACCTAAGCTACCAGGAATTGGCCAATGAGGAAGATATACCATATAATAAATATTATTCTTTTTGTTTTTTTCTCAACGCAATTAAGTGCATTTGAAATTAATAATAATTTTTTTAACATTAAAGGCAATGGTCATGTAAATTTTTTATCTTCAAATAATAATCAAAAAATTAATAATGATCATGAGACAGAAGCTAATAATAGCTACTTAAATGATAATGCCATTAATCATTATAGTAAAATTAATATTAATATAGATTCTGCCAAATTTTTTGTTAAAGGATTATCCCTAAATTCATCAATCCAATATAATATTGATAGCAATCAAAGAAAAAAAAATATTTTTGTTGATAATATATTTTTAAAAAAGAAATTTGCTAATCATAAATTTGAAATTGGCAGTTTAAAAGCTGTTAATCAATTAATGAAATATGGTCCATCTAAAGTTACTAGAGGTGCTGGTGGAGTTAGGGGTAAATATTTAGAATATGTCAATCATCATAATAAAGCAGCAAATTACGATAATAATTTTATTATGCTTGGCCAATCGCCAATTGGTCATAATAGCTTTGGCACAGTAAGAGGAAATAAATTACTAAGATCAATTGATGATGATAGTTTTGATGGGATTGAAGATGCCTTAAAATTAAATTACTATAATTATTTTCAAAAAAATTTTACTTTTGGTGTAAGCTATACTCCAGATTTAGATAATAATCTTAATAACATGTCATTTAACAATTTTAAAAACATTGTTAATATTGGTTTAAATTATAAAAAATACCTAGATAATGGCGCTAAAATTGTTCTAGCTTCAACAGCAGAATCTGCAAAATCAAATAATAAAATTTATCAAGATTTATTAGCGTATGATTTATCTTCAACTATTAGTTATTTTGGATTTGATTTTGCTATTTTATATGGAAAATGGCTGAAATCTGGCAATTTAAAAGATAAAAAATCTAGTAAATCTCAATATATTAGTAGCGCCTTATCATATAATTTTGGCCCAATTGGAGCGTCAATTTCGCAATTTAATAGCGAGATTTATAATAATAAATATCAGGCAATTGCAATGGGATTCGATTATAAAATTAACAAAAAAATATTGGCATTTATTGAATTAACAAAATTTAACTTTAATTCTAATAATTTAAATGCTAAAAATATTATTAGAAATAATAATGGCTACATATTACTAACCGGCATTAACTATAATTTTTAATGAGTGTTGCAGCACTAGAATCATATTTGCTTCCACTAAAAAACATACTTGAAAGAGATGGTGTTAATGAGGTGTCAATAAATCGACCTTTTGAGGTATGGGTTGAATGTAAGGGTGATATGTATCAAGAAAAACTTTCATCATTTGATTTTAAACATTTAAAATCAATTGGCAGATTAGTTGCTCAGGCAACTGAGCAAAGGGTTAGCGAAGAAGAGCCTTTACTATCAGCTACATTACCAAATGGTTATCGTATTCAGGTTGTTTTTCCTCCTGCATGTGAGCCAGGATGCGTCATTATCTCGATTAGAAAGCCATCTTCCTTAAAATGGTCTTTAGAAGATTATGATAAAATGGGTATGTTTGATTCGGCTTCAGTGGGTGAGGTAATTGATAAGAATGATCTTATTTTGGCAAAATTACTAAAATTAGGGCGAGTTAAAGAATTTCTTAAAAGGGCTGTAATTTATAAAAAAAATGTTATAATTTCAGGTGGTACTTCTACTGGTAAAACCACATTTACCAATGCCATGATAAGATCAATTCCTAATGAAGAAAGATTAATATCTGTAGAAGATGCCAGAGAAATTGATTTAGAGTCTAATCCAAATCGTGTTCATTTAATTGCGTCAAAAGGTGGGCAGGGCAGGGCTCATGTTACAACGCAAGATCTTATAGAGGCCTGTCTTAGATTAAGACCTGAAAGAATTATCGTGGGTGAGCTTAGGGGTTCTGAGGCTTTTAGTTTCTTAAGAGCTATCAATACTGGTCATCCTGGTTCAATATCAACTTTACATGCTGATACTCCTGCTATGGCAATCGAGCAGTTAAAAATGATGGTAATGCAAGCTGGTCTTGGCATGACTCCAACTGAAATATTATCATATATTAGAAATGTTGTAGACATAATTGTTCAACTTAGAAGGGGAGATAAGGGGCGAAGATTTGTTTCAGAGATATATTTTAAGCCAATTCACTACAAACCAAAAAAACAGGAAGAAAGTAAATGAATATAAAAAAAACAACAAAGATATATGAAGGAAAGGCAAAAATCATATATCAAACAGATAATAAAGATTATCTTATACAATATTTTAAAGATGACGCTACAGCGTTTAATGCTAAAAAAAAATCTTCAATTAATAATAAAGGAGTTTTAAATAATAAAATCTCCGAAATATTAATGACACATATTACTAGTAATAGTGATATAGCTTGTCATTTTGTTGAAAGAATTGATGACAGACATCAAATTATTAAAAATTTAAATATAATTGAATTAGAAGTTATAATAAGAAATTATAGCGCTGGATCTCTTGCAAAAAGATTGGGCATTAATGAGGGTGTTAAATTTGATAATGCTATATTTGAAATATGCTATAAAAATGATAGTCTAAATGATCCAATAATTAATGATGATCATGCGGTTAAAATTTTGAAGATATTATCGCAAAAAGATCTAGAATTAATTAAAGAATATTCATATCAAATTAATGATATCTTAACTAAAATTTTCTCTTCAATTAACATTAAATTAATAGATTTTAAAATTGAATTTGGTCGTGATAAAAATAATATAATTACCTTGGCCGACGAAATTAGCCCAGATAGCTGTAGATTATGGGATGTAAAAACCAATCAAAAGCTTGATAAAGATATATTTCGCCGAGATCTTGGTGATCTGGCATCAGCATATGAAGAAGTTCTTAAAAGATTATCATGAAATATCCTTTCTGGCCTGATATCAAAGGGTTTAGAGATATAAAATTCGGACTTGATAGAGTGTTAGAGCTATCTAAAAGATTAGATAATGTTCATTTAAAATTACCATCAGTAATTCATGTTGCAGGAACTAATGGTAAAGGCTCAACCTTAGCTTTTTTGCAAGCGATTTGTAATGAAAATAATATTAAAGTTAATAAATATACCTCTCCTCATTTGGTTAATTTCAACGAAAGAATAATATTAAATCACAATGAAATTTCTGATGACTTTCTTACCTATTGTTTAAAAGAGTGTCAGAAAATGGCTAATATAAAGCCTAAAATTGATTTAACATTCTTTGAAGGTGTTACAATTGCTGCATTTTTAGCCTTTTCAATTGAAAAGTCAGATATTTTACTAGTTGAAACGGGAATGGGTGGTGTTTTAGATGCCACAAATATTATTCCAAAAATATTAGCTGCAATTATAACGCCAATTTCTATGGATCATCAGGCTTACTTAGGAGATAATATTAGTAAAATTGCTGAAAATAAGGCTGGAATAATTAAAGAAAATTGTCCAGTCACAACCTATCAGAATTTTAATGAGGCATTTAATGTTATCAAAAAACAGGCAAAACTCAAAAAAAGCAATTTAATTCATATTGTTAATGAAGGGCAAGATATATCTGATAATTTTGTTAATAATAATATATTTTATGTGGGTTGTAAAGATAAGTTTTGGTATTTAAAAAATTCTAATCTTAATTTAAAGTTATTGAAGCCAAATCTAATAGGTGATTTTCAGCTAATTAATGCGTCACTAGCTATAACAACATTGATTACGCAAAAAAAATTTCAAATTGCACCAGATTCACTTAGCAAGGCAATTACTAAAGTTAATTGGCCAGGAAGGATGCAGAAAATTAATTGTGGCAAGCTTTATAATTTGCTACCAACTAATAGTGAATTATATATTGATGGTGCTCATAATGAAATGTCGGCAGTGAATATTGCAAAATTTATTGATGATCAAAAATCAAATAACAAAATAGCTATAATTGCCATGCTTAAAGATAAAGATAGTAGTAATTTTATAAAGGCAATTGCTAATAGCTTTGACTTAATAATTTGTAGTGAAATTCACGATGAACCTTCGTCATTACCATGTCACGAATTAAAAAATATTGCCCAGAAATATCATGGTAATGTATGCGCAATAAATAATATCAGTAAAGCATTTAATTATATTAATAATAATTTTAGCAAACAGGGTAATTTAATAATTTTAAGTGGATCATTATATTTAATAGGTGAATTTTTAGAGTGTAATTAAATTATTTATCAAAGATAATATTATCAAAATTTGGTCTTTTATCAAGAGTTCTTTTTATTTTACCCTCTTTACCACAAGAGCATAAAATAAATATAATAATAAAATAATATATAAATCTATTCATTATAGTTTTTTACTGAATTGCTGCATTTTGTCTTTCTCTGATAATTTTTCTATAACGCATAACATTGCGATTATGGTCACGCAGATTTGTTGAAAATATATGGTCACCATAGCCACTAGCAACAAAATATAAGTAATTTGATTTTATAGGATTTAAAACCGCCTTTATTGATTCAATGCCTGGGTTGCATATTGGTTTTGGCGGTAATCCATATATATTATAAGTATTATATGGCGACTTGTTTCTAATATCGCTTAATCTTATTGGTCGCTCAAGATTTTTATCTCCAAAAGCATAAGAGTAAATAATTGTAGGGTCAGATTGAAGCTTCATTCCTTTTCTGAGTCGATTAATAAAGACAGATGCCACATATCCTCTTTCTGAAAAAACTCCTGTTTCTTTTTCAACAATTGATGCCAATATTAAAGCCTCTCTTTTTGTTTTTATTGGTATTGATTTATCTCTTTTAAGCCATAATTCATCAATTGCTTTAGTCATTTGATTTTTCATTCTTTTTATAAGAAATTTTTTAGAATCATTATATGAATAAAAGTAAGTCTCTGGAAGGATTGCGCCATCTTCAATTTCACTAATTTTTGGCATTTCGCCAACCAATCCATTTGCTTTGCTGATAATTTCAAAGGCACTATGAGAAGATAGACCTTCGGCAATTGTTATTTTTCTAAAGAAAATATTGCCCCTAACCATTTTATGTAATATTTTGTAGTAAGATATGTTTTTTTCAAAAAAATATTCGCCATATCTAACTTTAGGGTCTATACCTTTAATAATTTGTCCAAGATATAAGAAGGCAGAAGGATGTCTTATGATTTTTTCATTATGAAGTTTGTTAACAACTTCTCTAAGAGTGAGTCCACTTTCAATTATAAACCTTTTATCTTGTTTATGATAAGAATTTGGTGCGTTATAATAAAGAATTATTGATAATATTGCAAAAAATAATATAATAACAGCAATTGAAAATGTTGTTACTAGTTTGAATAAATATTTAAGCATTAAAATTAACCACTAAATTTTTTAACCAATAAACAGGCATTTGTTCCACCAAAACCAAATGAATTTGAAAGAGCGTAATTTATTACTCTTTCTTTGGCTTGAAGTGGCACAAGGTCAACTCCCCAATCATTAGAAGGATTTTCAAGATTAAGGGTTGGCGGTGCAATGTTATTTTTAACTGCTAAAATTGAAAAAATTGCCTCAATAGCTCCAGCAGCTCCTAATAAGTGGCCGGTAGAAGATTTAGTCGAAGACATTAATAAATTTGATGAATGATCTTTAAATATTTTTTTAACAGCCATAATTTCTATTTCATCACCAAGTGGAGTGGATGTTCCGTGAGCATTAATATAATCTAGTTGTTCAATATTAATTTTAGCATGTCTAATTGCTGTTTTCATGGCATAAGTTGAGCCTCTTCCAGAATTTTCAGGAGCAGTGACGTGATAAGCGTCACCAGACATTCCATAGCCAGAAATTTCAGCATATATTTTTGCTCCTCTTTTTTTTGCATGCTCTAATTCTTCTAAAACAAGAACACCTGAACCCTCACCCATAACAAAGCCGTCACGATCTTTGTCCCATGGTCTTGATGCTTTTGTTGGTTGGTCATTAAAATTTGTAGATAGCGCTTTAAGTGCAGCAAAGCCACCAATTCCAGATTCGCATATTGCTGACTCACTTCCTCCAGCAATCATAACATCAACATCGCCATATTCGATCATGCGAGCAGAATCACCTATTGCATGAGCTCCAGAAGAGCAAGCAGTTACAACAGCGTGATTTGGCCCCATATAGCCATGCTTAATAGATATCTGGCCAGAGGCAAGATTTATTAGGCTTGACGGAATAAAAAAGGGAGTAATTTTTCTAATACCTCTTTCTTTTAGAGTTGTAACAGTTTTTTCTATGGCTGGAAGTCCTCCTATTCCTGACCCCATCATAACACCTGTTCTGTATTTTTGTTCGTCGCTAATTGCCTGCCAACCTGAATCTTTTATTGCTTGATCAGCAGCTGCAATTGCAAAATGGATAAAGCGATCCATTTTTTTTTGCTCTCTAAATTCAACATAATCATTGAGGTTAAAATTTTCGCTATCATTTTCATCTTGGGCTGAGGTAATTTGACCAGCAATTTTACATGGCGAGTTTTCTGGATCAAAAATGGTAATTTTTTTAATACCAGACTCAGAATTAATTAATTTCTCCCATGATTTTTCAATATTTTTTGCCAATGGTGTAACGCCGCCTATACCGGTAACAACAACTCTTCTATTAGACATTTGTAAATTATTTTAATTTTATTACTTATAATATCTTAATGTTAAAAGCCTATATAAAATTTGGCAAGCTTAATTAATTATTTTAATATAAATTAGCAATTAGTTATTTTGCTAACTAGAAATTTATAGATATTTAATCGGGCTAGTAATTTTAGGTAATGTTTTTAATTGAAATTAGAATCTTTTCAGTAATTAGCTGTGCTAGATTTTTTTTTGTCATTAATTTTAGTTCAGTTGATGATTTTCTAGAAATTATCATAGATTTTGATTTATCATTGTCAAATATATTGCCATAGTCAATATCGTTGGCAATTATAAAATCTAGATTCTTTTCGATTAGTTTTTTTTGAGCATTTTGCTTAATATTATTGCTTTCAGCTGCAAAGCCAATGACAATTTTTGGCCTATTTTTACAATTACCAACATATTTTATTATGTCAGGATTACTTGTAAGTTGTAAATTAAATTCCTGATTATCTTTTTTGATTTTAATATTTGAGTAATTTTTAACTTTAAAGTCTGATATTGCGGCACATCCAATAAAAACATCGCAATTTTTTAAATTTTTTTTAACAGAATTCATAACTTCTTGGCAATTATTGCATCGAATAATTTTTTTTTCATCAATATTAATAGGATGCTTAATGTTGCATGCAATAAATGTTAAATTAGCACCCATTTCATCAAGAATTTCAGCAATTTTAATAGCTTGTTTTCCTGATGAGTGGTTGCCAATAAAGCGAACTGGATCGATGGGTTCATATGTAGATCCTCCAGTAATTATTATATTGCGATCTTTTAATTTATTTTTATTTTCAAATATTTGATTTATTTTATTATAAATAGTTTCTGGATCGGCCATTTTGCCTATTCCAAATTCATTGCATGCAAGGATATCTGTTTCGGGCTGAATAATTTTTATATTTGAGTTAATAATTTTTATTAAATTATTTTGATTTTGTTTACTTAGCCACATTCTTTCATTCATAGCAGGGGCAATGATTATTTTTTTATTGCTAGCCAAGATGCAATTAGATGCTAGATCATCAGCATAGCCATTAGCTAATTTAGCTATAAAATTTGCTGATGCCGGAGCTACAACAATTAAGTCATTTTCACGTGATAATTTAATGTGACCCATTTTTACCTCATCATCAGCATTAAATAAATCTGTATAGCTATTATTATTTGTTAATGAAGAGCAAAGTAGGGGGGTAATGAATTTTTGTGCTGATTTTGTCAGGATGCAAGTTATATTGTAATTATTTTTTTTAAGTAGCCTGATTAAATCCATTGATTTATAACAAGCAATACTGCCTGTAATTATTAATAAAATATTATATTTTTTTAAAATATTAGTCATTTTTTGCGATATGCTTAATGGCAATGTCGGTTAATATTCTACCTCTTGGTGTTTTTTCAATAAATCCTTGTTGAATTAAATATGGCTCAATTGAGTCTTCAACTGTGTCTCTTTCTTCACCAATTGCTGATGATATAGTGTCAATTCCAACTGGCCCTCCTCGATAATTATTAGCAATAAAAGATAAATATCTATAATCAGCACTATCAAGTCCAGCGCAATCAATTTCTAATTTTTCAAGACTATAAATAGTTGTTTTTTTAGAAATTATTGCTTCGTTAAAATTACATGCAAAATCTCTTACTCTTTTAAGTAATCTTATGGCAATTCTTGGAGTTCCGCGTGATCTATTGGCAATTTCCATTGCCGCATCAAGATCAATAGCGATATTTAATATTTTTGCGTCTCTGATAATAATTTTTTGTAACTCATTTGCCGTATAAAAATTTAGTCTAATTTGAATGCCAAATCTATCTTTTAATGGATTTGATATTAGACCAATTCTTGTAGTGGCACCAACTAATGTAAATTTTGGTAAATCAATTTTAATTGCTCGCGCAGCAGGACCTTCGCCAATCATGATATCTAGTTTATAATCCTCCATAGCAGAATATAAAACTTCTTCAACATTCTTATTTAGTCGATGAATTTCATCAATAAATAATACATCGCCTTCTTGAAGATTTGTAAGTATTGCGGCTAAATCTCCGGATTTTGAAATAACTGGACCAGCACTGCTTTTAAAACCTACATTCATTTCATAAGCTATAATTTGAGCCAATGTAGTTTTACCTAGTCCTGGAGGTCCATGAAATAATGAATGATCTAATGCTTCTTTTCTATTTTTTGCAGCATTAATAAATATTGATAAATTTTCTTTTAATTTTTCCTGGCCAAGAAAATCAGATAATAAATTGGGTCGAAGACTAACATCGCTAGTTTCGTTAGGAGCTATATTTGGATTAAGATTATCATTTATTGACATAATATTGAAATGATAATTAAGCAATTCTAAGCTTTTCTTGCTGCTATAGCCTTTTTAGTTTCAGCTATTGCTTTTGCCGGATTTAAACCTTTAGGACAAGCTTGTGTACAATTCATTATAGTATGGCAACGATATAATTTAAATGGATCTTCAAGATCATCTAATCTTTGAGCTGTAACTTCGTCTCTTGAATCTGCAATCCAGCGATAAGCTTGTAATAAAATTGCCGGGCCAAGATATTTATCTTGATTCCACCAATAGCTTGGGCATGAAGTTGAGCAACAAGCACATAAAATACATTCATAAAGGCCGTCAAGCTTTTCTCTTTCTTTGGGACTTTGAAGTCTTTCTTGGTTAGGATTATCAGGCTCACTAGCTTGCATCCATGGTTTTATCGATTCATATTGTGTATAAAATAATGTCATGTCAGGAACTAAATCTTTAATAACTGGCATATGAGGCAGGGGATAAATTGCAATATCACCTTTACAATCTTCAATTGGTTTGGTACATGCTAATGTATTTGTTCCATCGATATTCATAGCGCATGATCCGCAAATACCCTCCCGGCATGATCTTCTAAAAGTAAGAGAGCTATCATGCTCACCTTTAATTTTAATCAAGGCATCAAGTACCATCGGACCACAATCATCCATATCAACTTCAAAATTATCAATATAAGGATTAGAATCATCATCTGGATTATAACGATATATCTTAAAATTTTTAATATTTTTAGCTTTTTTAGCCTTAAAGATTTTACCAGCTTTTTTATCAATCACTGAATTTTTTGGTAACCTAATTTCTGCCATAATTTTAATTAAACTAGATTAATAAACTCTTTTTTTAGGAGGAAATGACTTAACTCTATCTGTTAGTGAGTTAAGTTTAACCTCTCTATAGTCAATTTTGGTTTTTGCTTTATCGTCGCACCACATAATTGTATGTTTCATCCAATTTTCGTCATCTCTTTCTTTAAAATCTTCTCGAGCATGAGCTCCTCTGCTTTCTTTTCTATTATATGCTGATGCAATAGTAACTAATGACTGAGATCTGAGGTTATCAAGCTCTAATGCCTCAATTAGATCACTATTCCAAATTAATGATCTATCAGAAATTTTAATATCATTAAATTTATTAAAAATTTCAGTCATTTCCTTAACGCCCTTTGATAGAGTTTCATCAGTTCTAAATACTGCAGCTCTATTTTGCATACATTTTTGCATTTCAAGTCTAATTTCTGCAGTAGATGACTTACCCTTAGCGTGTCTTATTTTATCAAGTCTATCAAGAGCTTCTATTCCTGCATCTTTTTTAAATTCAGATTGCGGCTTGCCGGCTTCAATTATTTTTGATGCATGCTGAGCTGCGGCTCTACCGAAAACTATTAAATCTAATAGTGAATTTGAACCTAATCTATTAGCGCCATGAACAGATATACAACCTGCTTCGCCAATCGACATTAAACCTGGAACAATAGAAGTATTACCTTTTTTAACATCAAGAACTTCACATTTGTAATTAGTTGGAATTCCACCCATATTGTAGTGAACAGTAGGTAATACTGGTATAGGCTTTTTGTTAACATTAACACCAGCAAATATTTTAGCTGTTTCAGAAATTCCTGGAAGTCTTTCTTCAAGAATGTGTGGTTCAATGTGATCAAGATGAAGATGTATATGATCCTTATTAGGGCCAACGCCTCTTCCTTCCATGATTTCCATAGTCATTGATCTTGATACAACATCGCGACTAGCAAGATCTTTTGCATTTGGAGCATAACGTTCCATGAATCTTTCACCTTTAGAATTTACTAAATAGCCGCCTTCTCCTCTTGCACCTTCAGTAATTAGACATCCGGCTTTGTAAACGCCAGTAGGGTGAAATTGAACAAATTCCATATCTTGTAGTGGTAAGCCAGATCGAAGAACCATTGCATTTCCGTCTCCGGTGCATGTATGGGCTGATGTTGCAGAAAAATAAGCGCGACCATAGCCACCAGTGGCCAATACAACTGTTTGAGCTTTAAAGCGATGAATTGATCCATCAACTAGAGATAAAGCCATTACTCCACGACAAACACCATCTTCAAATATTAAGTCAAGAGTAAAATATTCTATAAAAAATTTTGCATTATATTTGAGTGATTGCTGATATAATGTGTGCAATATAGCATGACCAGTTCTATCGGCAGCAGCGCATGTTCTTTGTGCTGGTCCACCTTCGCCAAATTCTTTTGTCATGCCACCAAATGGTCTTTGATATATTTTGCCATCTTTGTTTCTTGAAAATGGGACACCATAATGCTCTAATTCAATTATTGCAGCTGGAGCTTCGCTACACATATATTCAATTGCATCTTGATCTCCTAACCAGTCAGAGCCTTTTATCGTATCATACATATTCCAACGCCAATCATCTTCACCCATATTACCCAGAGCAGCTGATATACCGCCCTGAGCAGCAACTGTATGTGACCTAGTTGGAAATACTTTAGTTATACAAGCAGTTGAAAGACCTTTATTGGCCATACCAAATGTTGCTCTAAGACCAGAACCACCAGCTCCTACAACAACAACATCAAATTCATGATCAATAATTGTGTAATTTCCAATTTTTTTATCTGACATATTTATTTATCCAATTAAATGAAGCCTTATAATTGCTAATATACCTGCAATTGCCGTTGCAATTGATAATAGATTAATCAATATAATATAAAAATGTTTTTTTGATTGACATGATATGTAATCTTCAATAATAACTCTCATGCCAATAGAACCATGATAAAGAGATGTGGCAATTAATAATATGGCCATAACGGCATTAATTGGATACGCAAAAAAAGCTGCAATGTAATTAAATGGGTCTGTAGCAATATATATGCCAGAAATTGCAATCCAAATAGTTAAAGGAATCATTGCAATTGCCGATATTCTTTGATGAAGCCAGTGACTAGCGCCATTTTTTGTAGAAGGGGCAATTTTTATTTTTTTCATATATAATATCTTAAAAATATTGCAATAGCCATAGATAATATAGTGGCTAAAATTGTTAAAATAATGACCATATATCCTGTTTTTTTGGAGCAATCAATATTAAAGCCTTTGCCAATATCCCAGAATAGGTGTCTAATGCCATTAAAGAAATGGTAGTAAAGGGCACTTACTAGAGCAAATAATGTAATGTAATAAAAATATTTAAGAAATATAGTGATAAAACATTCGCAATTGTGATAATTTGATTGCTCATTATAATTAACTTGGTAAGCATAATATACTATATACCAACATAGAACAACTACAGTTGCGTATAATACAACACCACTTATTCTGTGCATAATGGAAGTCAATGATGATATATTCCATTTATAAATTTGAATATGAGGTGAAGTTGGTTTGTTATTCATAAGTAAAAATTATTTACATATATTTATTTAATAGTTTATATTGTATTGCTAAGAATTAATTATATAAACTAATAATTACTATACAGTTTATAAAATTTTCTTTTGGATAATTCAAGCAATTTTTAACTACTTTTTTTAATGATAAGCAGAATTATATTTGGACTTGGATCAAATCTTGGCAATAGATTAGATAATATTAATAATGCTATAAAATTTCTTGAAAATTTGCTTGATTTATCAAGGGTTAAATATTCGAATATCATTGAAAATAAGGCAATGTTATTACCAAACTCACCTCAAAAGTGGGATCTAAATTTTTTAAATATTGTAATATCAGCCGATATTGATCTAGAAAAATATCAGCCTCTTGAAATCTTAAATATTACTCAAGAAATTGAAAAAAAAATTGGCCGCGTAAAGTCTCAAAGATGGTCACCAAGAGTTATTGATATTGATATTTTAGCCATTGATGATTATATAATTAAAATAGACGAAAAATTAACTATACCACATTTAGGTATTTTTGATCGAGATTTTTTTATAAATGGTTTTAGAGAAATCGAGTCTAATTTATATGAAATTTTACTTAAGAAAATATGAATTTAGAAAAATTTACTGAGAAATCGCAAAATATAATTCAATCATCTCAAACATTAGCTTTGGCTGGTAATAATCAAAAATTATTGCCACAACATATATTGGAATCAATGTTATCTGATAGCGATGGATATATAATAAATTTAATTCAAATTGCTCAGGGTAATATTGAGCTTATTAAGAGTCAGTCAAAAAAAGATATTGATAAAATAATTAAGGTTGAAGGATCAAATAATTCAATTTCATTATCAAATGAAATGGCAAGAATTTTTTTACTAGTTGAAAAGATTTGCGAAAAAAATAATGATCAATTTATTACAACTGAAAGATTGCTACAAGCAATATTAGAAGATAATAATAATGAATCTGCTAAGGCTTTAAAATTATGCGGTGTAACCACTAAATCTCTAGAAGATGCGATTAATAAAATAAGATCAGGCAAGAATGCAGATTCAAAATTAAGTGAATCTAATTATCAATCACTAGAAAAATATGCCTTAGATTTAACTAAAAAGGCAGCTGAAGGCAAGATAGATCCGGTAATTGGTCGTGATGAAGAAATTAGAAGAGCCATGCAGGTTTTATCAAGAAGAACAAAAAATAATCCTGTATTAATTGGCCAACCTGGTGTTGGTAAAACAGCTATAGCAGAAGGGCTGGCTCAAAGAATTGTAAATAAGGATGTTCCTCAAAGTTTGATTAATAAAAAATTAATGTCACTTGATTTAGGGGCTTTAATTGCAGGTGCTAAATATCGCGGCGAATTTGAAGAAAGGCTAAAATCTGTTTTAAATGAAATTGAAAATAATAGTGATGTAATTTTGTTTATTGATGAATTGCATCTATTGATTGGTGCTGGCAAATCAGATGGTGCAATGGATGCGTCTAATTTACTAAAGCCATCTCTGGCAAGAGGAACCTTGCATTGCATAGGTGCAACAACATTAGATGAATATCGAAAATATATTGAAAAAGATGCTGCTTTGGCAAGAAGATTTCAATCAGTATATACTAGCGAGCCATCAATTGAAGGAACAATATCAATTTTACGTGGAATAAAAGAAAAATATGAGGTGCATCATGGTATAAAAATTAAAGATTCTGCAATTATTGCAGCAGCAAATTTATCTGACAGATATATTACTGATCGTTTTTTACCTGACAAAGCTATTGACTTAATTGATGAAGCGGCAAGCGCTTTAAAAGTTGAGATTGACTCAAAGCCAAAAGAATTAGATGAAATAGATCGCAAAATTATGCAATATAAAATAGAAGTTCAAGCACTCAATAAAGAAGATGATCAATCTTCAAAAGCAAGATTACAAAAAATAAACTCAGAATTAAATATTCTTGAAAAAAAATCTGCCGAAATGACTTCAGCATGGGAAGCAGAGAGAATGAAGCAAATTAGAGTCAATGAATTAAAATCAAAAATTGAAGATTGTAAATTTGAACTTGAAAGAGCTGAAAGAGATGGCGATCTTGAAAAAGCAGGAGAGATCAGATATGGTGATATTCCTCAACTTAAAAAAGAGCTAGAATCTCTAGAATCAATGACAGCTAGTAAAATGATCAAGGAATCAGTCGATGAAGATGATATTGCCTCAATTATAGCTAAATCTACAGGAATTCCTGTTGATAAGATTCTATCAACCAAGAAAGATAAATTACTTAATATAGAAAAATTACTTAAAAAAAGAGTTATTGGTCAAGATCAGGCACTAATAGCAATTGCTAATGCAGTTAGAAGATCGCGTTCTGGATTGCAAGATCCTAATAGGCCAATAGGATCATTTTTATTTTTAGGACCTACTGGAGTTGGTAAAACAGAGTTAAGTAAAGCATTAGCAGAATTTATTTTTGATGATGATGCGG
>JAUROA010000018.1 GCA_030835745.1 Alphaproteobacteria bacterium | reverse complement strand
TTGTTTTTAAAAATTATAAATTTAATACAAATATCTTAAGCATAATATAAATCAATTTATAGAAATAAAAATGCCAGATTTTTCTTATGAAAATAAATATAATAATTTTTTAGTTTGTGGTATAGACGAGGCAGGAAGAGGTCCTTTAGCGGGTCCTATTGTTGCAACATGTATTATGCTTCAAAAAGATAGAAATTATCAAGAGATTAATGATTCAAAAAAGATCTCAGCAAAAAAGAGAAACATCTTGTATCAATCTTTAATAGCAAATGAAAAATTTGGTATTGGAGTTGTAAATAATGACATAATTGATAAAATAAATATTTTGCAAGCTACTAAAATGGCAATGTTTGAAGCCTATAAGGATTTTATTGCAAAATATAACATAAATCCTGCAATATTATTAATAGATGGCAATATTAAGCCATTTGATTTATGTGATAATCTTAAGGAGATTAAGACAATAATTAAAGGTGATCAGAAATCGCTATCAATAGCAGCTGCATCAATTATTGCCAAAGAATATCGTGATCAAATTATGAATAAATTTCATAATTTATTTCCAAATTATAATTTTAATGAAAATAAAGGTTACCCCACAAAAAATCATATTGCAAAAATCAAAAAATATGGAATTATAGAAATACATCGTAAAACCTTTGCCCCCGTTAAAAATATAATAGCGTAAAAATGCATATAATTGAAAAATCAGATCCAAAAGCTCTAAGATATGCAGTAGAAATTCTTAAAGCAGGTGGAGTTGTATCATTTGCAACAGAAACAGTATATGGTTTAGCTTGCGATGCTACTAATTATGATGCGATTGAAAAAATATATAATATAAAAAATAGAGATTACAGTAAACCATTAGCGATTTTCTTTAGTGATATTTCTCAAGCCAATAAATATGTCGAATTTAGTGATATTGCGCATAAAATTTGCGCAAAATATCTCCCAGGGCCTCTAACGATGATCTTGCCAAGAAAAAATAAAAAAAATTGTAAATTAGCTTATAATGTTAATTTGCAAAATAATTACTTAGCTTTTAGAATTAGTAGCGATTTATTTGTTAAAAATTTAATCAATGAATCTAAGTTAATATTAGCGGTAACAAGCGCTAATATTTCAGGGGCTAAAAGCGCTATTCACCATAGTGAAGTTAACAATATCTTTTTGAACTCTGAATTAGATTTGCTAATATGTGGTGGTTTTTGTAATTCAAAAACTCCCTCTACAATAATTAAAGTTCACGGCAATAATATTGAAATATTGCGACAAGGAAGTTTAATAGTTAATGTTAACTAATTATGTTTAATATTCACAATAATTTCTTTTTTAAAATAATTGGAATTTGCGCAATATTATTTTTTGCAATTGATAATCAAAAAGATCATCCAGATTTAATTATAAGTTCAATTAGTGAGAGCAGTTTTGAGAAAAATGCGCAACAAATTAAATATGAAATAGCTAACGTTGCCAATAAAGCAAGAATTGCTAAGAAAATCGATAGTGAAATAAAGTCTAATGATATTGATAAGAAAATTATAGTTGTTGATGAAATTGAATCTTTTGCTCAAAATGCTCTTAAATGTGGTGATAATGCTGATATAAATATTGAGGTTAGGGATAAAAAAAATAACATATTACATTATGATAGAATTATTATAAATATTGGGCAAAATAACTATCCCCTAATCGAAAAAAATATCACCGGCATGAAAATAGAAGGGGTGAGAGTTATTATTATTCCAGCTTTAAAGGTGTCGCTATCAAAATTTATCAATAAAGCAAATCTAAAAACCAAGCAAGATATTGTTTTGCGAATAACATTGCACAACATCATAAAAAGTAATAATAAATCTAATTGCACATGAAGAAATCAAATAATTTTTTCTTAAAATTTCTATATGATTATTTACCTTTAATTGTTTTTTTTACGGTTTATAAATTATCAAAATCATCAAACCCATTAATTGAGGCAACGATATATATGATTATTGTTACAATATTTGCTATGATGATTAGTCTAATATTAAAGCAACAAATTCCAAAAATTGCATTATTTTCAGCATTAATTCTTTCAATTTTTGGCTCTCTTACAATTTTGCTGCAAGATGAAATTTTTATTAAATTAAAGCCAACCATAGTAAATTTAATATTTGGTGCAATTTTATTTTATGGATATTTTTCTCAAAAGCCTTTATTATCTTATCTGTTAGGTAGTCAAATCAAGATATCAGAAAATTCATGGTTAATATTATCTTTGAGATGGGCATTATTTTTTGTATTTTTGGCATTTTTAAATGAATTAATTTGGCGTAACTTTTCAACAGATTTTTGGGTAAAATTCAAAGTTTTTGGTATGATGCCAATAACATTAATTTTTACAATATCACAAATGCCCTTCATTATTAAGGAGATGAAAAAAGAGCTGCAACAAGATTTATAATTATTTAAGTAATTTCTGACAAATATTAATTATTTGATTTTTTGAAGTACTTCGCTACTTAAAAAGCTATCATCAGATTCAATTATCTTATATTTTTCAGCATTGAAAAGTTGATAATGCCACCATTCATTTGGTATGAAGTCAAACCCAGCCTGAGTCATAATATTTAATAATAAAATGCGATTTTTTTGTGCAGTAACAGAAATATCTTTATTAGCATGATAGGCAATATTGCTAAATTCGTCAAATTTGCTACCCATATCGAGCTCTTCATTGTCAAAATTAATTAATGTTAAATCTATTGCCGCTCCTCGACAATGAGCTTTAGTGCCTTTTTCAGGATTAGAAATAAAATTATCTCTATCAGGCATAAATGAAAAGAAATCATACATATATTTTTGTATTGTAAATGGCCTATAACAATCCCAAATTTTTAATTTAACATTATTATTGCGCGCAATTTCTATTGCGTTTTTAAGTAAAGAAGATGCTTCTTGATTAAGATAGCAAAATGGTTTACGGTATAATTTGTGACAGCATAAATTATCGTTACTAGCATATCTAATATCAAGCTTCACATCAAAATCTGATTCGTTAATTTCAATTAATTGATTCATTAAAATGGTTTAAAAACTACAATTGATATAATAATTATAAGAAGTATTGTTGGTATTTCATTAATAATACGGTAAAATTTATCACTCTTAAGATTGGAGTGGTTGGCAAATTTCTTTCTTACCGACGATAAATATCCATGGAAAGCAGCTAAAAATAAGACAAAAACTAGCTTAAAATGAAGCCATGGAGCAAAACCAATAAATGAAATTAGATATAGTCCGCTGATAAAAGTAATTATCATTGCTGGATTCATGATAATTTTAAGTAGTTTTCTTTCCATGATTTGAAAAGTCTTGTCGCAATCACTATCTTTTTTTACTGTACAGTGATAAACATATAATCGTGGTAAATAAAAAAGACCAACCATCCATGATATCATTGCAATAAGATGAATTATTTTTGTAATATTATATATTATCATTTATTAAAAATTATTTAATAATGACATTAAATTTGATGCACAAATAATTTTTTATCAACATTTATTTAATTTAATAATATCAAAATTCATTTTAAATTGAATTTTTAAGCAAATATTAATGAGAAAAATTGTTTAAAATGAAGGCTATATATTGATAAAGCTATAGTTTAGAAGCAATTTAAAGCCAAAACTCAATTTTTAATTGATTTAAAGGTAAATTTTAGTTTGAGTTGCTAAATTTAAATTATTTATAAAGTCAAATCATACTTGATAATTTTAACAATTAAATTAACATAAATTCATATTTTGACCTGATTGACTTATAGAATTGATAATTGATAATTGATATTATTTTTTTGAATAAATTTAGGTTGTATAAATTATAATATAAATATAATGAAACTATTTGCATGTAATAGCAACGTTAAATTGGCTCAAGATATAGCTAAAAATCTTGGCACAAATCTTATTGATGCTGAAGTTAAAAAATTCCTTGATAGAGAAGTATTTGTAGAAATAAAAGAAAATGTTAGAGGTGAAGACATATTCGTAATTCAATCAACATCATATCCTGCTAATGATAATATTATGGAGCTATTGATTGTTATTGATGCATTAAGAAGGGCGTCTGCCAGAAGAATAACAGCAGTTATTCCTTATTTTGGTTATGCTAGACAAGATCGCAAGGCCGCTCCTAGAACTCCAATTTCTTCAAAATTAGTTGCCAATATTATTACAAAAGCAGGGGCAGATAGAGTTTTAACAATTGATTTACATGCTGGTCAAATTCAAGGTTTTTTTGATATTCCGCTCGATAATCTATATGCTGCCCCAGTATTTGAAAAGCATATTATCAAAAATTTTACATCTAATAATCTAATTATTGTTTCACCAGATGTTGGCGGATTAGTCAGGGCAAGAAGAATAGCGAGTAAAATTGGTTGCGATTTAGCTATTGTTGATAAAAGAAGGCCCAAAGCTGGTGTTAGCGAAGTTATGAATATCATAGGAGATGTTGTTGATAAACAATGCATCATAGTTGATGACATTGTTGATTCTGGCGGGACATTGTGTAATGCAGCTATGGCCCTTATATCTAATGGTGCAAAATCTGTAAGTGCATATATTACTCATGGTGTTTTATCTAGCAATGCTTGTGAAAAAATTGCAAATTCAAAGTTAGAAAATTTGGTTATTACTAATTCAATCGAGCCGAGTGAACAAGCCCAAAATACAAGAAATATCAATATTATTAATGTTTCTGATTTACTTGCTCAGGCAATTAATAATATATCTTTAGAAAAGTCAGTATCAACACTCTTTGATTAATATGAAAAAAAAAGTTAAAAACATATTCGCAAAAATTAAAGAATCACTATTTTTTTTAACTATTTCTTTATCTATAGTTGTTTCAGTTATATTGCTAACAAATATTTTATATCAAACTAAAACTGTTATTATTAGGGGATATGAAATCAAATTATCTGCAGATGGCAAGCCAATTATTAAGGTTGAAAAAGAAGTTCCGTTTGAAGAATTAATGGCACTTGCTGATGTTAATAGAGGTAAAAAGATATTTAAAAAATGTGCCTCATGTCACAATGTAAAAAAAGAGGATGGGCATAAAGTTGGTCCAAATTTATATAAAATTCTTGGAAGAGCTCAGGGAAGGGCTGTTGGTTTTGAGTATTCTGATGCTATGAAAGCAATGAATAATAAATGGACAAAACAGGCGATTAACGGTTTTATAAAGAAGCCTAATGAATATCTTGTTGGAACTAAAATGGCATTTGCCGGCCTTAAGAAAGCCCAGCAAAGAGCCGATGTTATTAAATATCTAGAAAGTCTTGATCAGTAATTAATTATCACTCACTGATTAAAGCATTTAATAAATTAGTAAGTAACTCGTCAATAATGAAAGTAACTAAAAAACAAATACCAAATTTTTTAACATCATTTCGGTTATTTATTATTCCTATATTGATTATGTCATTTTACATACCAGGAATGGTTGCTAATGTTATTGCTGCTACTTTATTTGCAATTGCAGCTATTACAGATTATTTTGATGGTTACTTTGCAAGATCAATGGAGGCCCAATCTAATTTTGGTAAATGCCTTGATCCTATTGCTGATAAATTATTAGTTATTGTGGCAATTGTAATGTTGATAAATTCTAATCATGGAGACTTATGGATATTAATACCTGGATTAATAATTATATGCCGCGAGGTTTTGGTTTCTGGCCTTAGAGAGTTTTTAAGTGAGTTTCATGTTGATGTTCCAGTTAGCAAATTGGCAAAGCTTAAAACCGGAGTTCAAATGATTGCTATAACCGGGTTGATACTTGGTGAAGATGGATCTTCATATGCAATTTATAATTGGTTTGGAAGTTTAATGGAGTTTGATATTAAATATTTACTAGTTGGTTTTGTAACTTTTGCTGCTAAATTGCTTTTTATTTTAGCCTCCTTTTTAACGGTTCTGACTGGGTATTCTTATCTCAAGATTGGTATCAAAAATATGTAATATGTCATACTTATTTGAATTAATAATTGCTACTGGATTTGGGGCTATTTTTGGATCATATGCAACCCTTTTTGCATATAGATTGCCAATTAAGCAATCTTGTTTTGGTAGATATTTTGGTAAAAAATCTCGTTGCCCAAGATGTGATGCAATCATTAAAACGCGAGACTTAATTCCGTTATTTAATTGGTTATTTACTCTTGGAAAATGTCGTAATTGTAAAGCCAAGATTCCTTTAACTCACCTTTTTGTTGAGTTATCAACCACAATAATGTTTGTTTATTGTTATCATCAATTTTCATTTAGTCAGAATTTTATTTTATATTCCTTAATTGCTACGTCCTGTATTATACTTTTAGTATGCGATTTTAATCATAAGGTTTTTCCACAGCCAATGTTGATATTTTTACTTACCATAGTAATTATTAACAAGATATTAGTTGATCAAGAAATATTTCCTATGATTTATAGCGGTGTGTTAGGGGTTATTTTGGCAACAATTTTTTATAAAATATTTGGTTCTGATAATTTAAAATTATTTTCTTCAAAGGATCAGCTATTTGATTATATAAAATTTATATTAATTGCAGCAATTTCTCTTAATTATCCAGAAATGTTGCTATATTTCCTTATAATAATTATTATTTTTTGTTTATTTTTGGCATTTAATATTATATTAAAGAAAAATAATTATCGCTATGGCTATATATTTATCTTAATATTTATTTATCTAATATTTAATCCTATTTTATCATAATGACTACTAAAGACTATAAAGTTAAAGACATTGATCTTGCCAATTGGGGCAGAAAAGAAATAATATTGGCTGAAAATGAAATGCCTGGTTTAATGGCGTTAAGGCAAGAATTTAGGGATAAACAACCTCTTAAAGGTGCAAAAATTGCTGGCTGTTTGCATATGACAATTGAAACAGCAGTTTTAATTGAAACTTTAATTGATCTTGGCGCTCAAGTTAGATGGAGCTCGTGTAATATTTATTCAACTGTTGATCATGCTGCAGCAGCAATTGCTGCAAGAGATATTCCGGTATTTGCCTGGAAAGGTGAAACCGAAGAAGAATATGAGTGGTGTATCAGGCAAGTAATTGAAGGCGATAAAAATTGGCAGCCAAATATGATATTAGATGATGGAGGAGACCTTACCAAAATAATTCACGAACAATATCCTGAGCTTTTGGAAAATATTAAAGGCCTGTCAGAAGAGACTACAACTGGCGTTTTAAGATTATATGAAATGGCTAAGGACAATAAATTAAAAGTACCAGCAATTAATGTAAATGACTCAGTTACAAAATCGAAATTTGATAATTTATATGGCTGCAAAGAAAGCGTGGTCGACGGTATTAAAAGAGCAACAGATGTTATGATTGCTGGTAAAATGGTTGTTATATGTGGTT
>JAUROA010000017.1 GCA_030835745.1 Alphaproteobacteria bacterium | reverse complement strand
CATTTTATCGGACATTTACAAAGCAATAAAGCTAAAATTGCTGTCAAATTATTTGACTTTATCCATAGTATTGACAGCAAAAAACTAGCAAAAGAAATAGCTAAAGAATCAATCAAACAAAATAAAAAAATACAATGCTTTATTCAAGTCAATATTGGTCAAGAACCTCAAAAAAGCGGTATTGCAATTGATGAAATTACTGATTTTTTAAAATTTTGCCAGCAAGAATGCCAGCTAAATATTATAGGGTTAATGTGTATACCACCAAGTAACGAATTGGCAGCACCCTATTTTGCGTTATTGGCAAAAATTGCCAAAAAACATGATTTAGCTAAATTATCAATGGGCATGACAAGCGACTTTGATCAGGCAATCGCTTTAGGTGCAACTCATATTAGAATTGGCACAGCAATTTTTGGCCCCCGACAAAATTCTAGCAATTGACAGCTTAGATTCACTTATATAATATATCTTAATTAAAGCTTAAATTCAAATTATTAGATTTATCTATATATCACTTAGCTATTAAAATTGTTGTAAATAATCAGTTAATAAATTAATGACCAATTTCAGAAATATTGCAATTATTGCCCATGTTGACCATGGTAAAACTACCTTAATTGACGCCATGCTTCACCAAAGCGGAACATTTAGAGAAAACCAGCAGGTCGAAACCAGAGTCATGGACTCAAATGACCTTGAAAAAGAGCGCGGAATAACAATTCTTGCTAAATGCACTTCAATAATGTGGCAAGATAATAAAATTAATGTCATTGACACACCAGGTCACGCTGATTTTGGTGGCGAGGTTGAAAGGGTTCTGAGCATGGCAGATAGTGCATTATTATTAGTTGATTCTGCAGAAGGGGTAATGCCACAAACTAAATTCGTTCTTGCTAAAGCATTAGCGCTTGGCCTTAAGCCAATTGTCGTTATTAATAAAATCGACAGAAATGATGCTAGACCCGATGAAGTTTTGGATGAAATCTTTGACTTATTTGTCGCTCTTGATGCCAATGAGCAACAGCTAGATTTTCCAGTATTATATGCAGTTGGAAGAGATGGTTGGTGCGTTGCCGACCTAGAAAAAGATGAAAAAAAGGATCTTAGCCCATTATTTAACTTAATAATTGAACATGTTACGCCACCAAAATTTGATCTTGATGCACCTTTTTCTATGCTTGCAACTCTTCTAGATCATAATTCATATTTTGGCAGAATGTTAACTGGCAGAATATATTCAGGAAAAGCTAAAAATCTCATGAGCTTTAAAGCACTAAATCTTGAAAATAATGTCGTTGAACAAGGCAGATTAACAAAGTTACATGTCTTTCGTGGTGTTGAAAAAATTCCGGTTGACGAAGCGATGGCTGGTGATATTGTCTCGATAGCTGGTCTGGAAAAAGCATCAGTTTCTGATACTTTATGCGATATGTCAGTTAATGAAGCTATTAAATCAACACCAATTGATCCACCCACAATGTCTATTACCATTGCAGTTAATGACTCACCTTTAGCAGGCAGTGAAGGTTCTAAAGTTACATCTCGTATGATTCGTGACCGCTTATTTAGCGAGGCTGAAACTAATGTTGCCATTACTATCAAAGAATCACAAAATAGTGACTCATTTGAAGTTGGAGGCCGAGGCGAATTGCAGCTTGGTGTTTTAATTGAAAATATGCGTCGAGAAGGTTTTGAATTATCAGTATCTAGACCCAAAGTATTATTCAAAAAAGATGAACATAACCAAATATTAGAACCAATTGAAGAAGTAGTTGTTGATGTTGATGACGAACATAGTGGAAGCGTTGTTGAAAAGCTATCTAGTCGTAAAGGCGAATTAGTTGAAATGAAACCTTCATCTGGCGGCAAAACTAGAATAATATTCAACATTCCATCTAGAGGGTTAATTGGCTATCAAAGCGAGTTTCTTACTGATACTAAGGGTAGCGGTGTTTTGAACAGAATATTTAATTGCTACGCTCCTTATAAGGGCGAACTTAACAATAAAAGAAATGGCGCTCTTATTGCCACTGATCCTGGCGAAGCAGTAGCATATGCTTTATATAACCTTCAAGATCGCGGCATCTTATTTGTTAAGCCACAGCAAAAAATATATGCCGGCATGATAGTTGGAGAAAACGCCAAGCAAGGCGACCTTGAAGTTAACGTTCTTAAAGGCAAGCAGCTAACAAATATCAGAGCCTCTGGCACAGATGAAGCTATCAGATTATCACCTCCAAAATTAATGAGTCTTGAAGAAATGATCACCTATATTGATAGCGACGAATTAGTAGAAGTAACCCCAAAATCACTAAGACTTCGCAAAAAAGCCCTTGATAGCAATGAAAGAAAAAGAATCAAAAGATCAAAAGATAAGGATTTTGTTTAGGTAAAATATTTTATAATAAATTTATCTAGCAAATTTATAATTGCTTTTATACGCACATGATTGGTCAGATTTTTGAAAAATAAACTAGATTATTAAAAAACAGTCTCTTGATAAATTCAATTATTGATCTAATGTTCTTTTCTAAAAAAATTACATTTTTGTTGAAGTAGGAATTATGTTAAAAATATGAAAAATCTAATTACATTAATAGCATTGTTTTGTTTTTTTGTTTTTCAAAGCTCTTTTGCCTCCTTTACCTCTATAGAAGAAGGATCGTTATCGCAGAAAAAAGTTTTTAGCGAAAACCAATTTGGATTTGGCTTATCAGCTGCAAAGGATTTTAAAATAATAGATAATGTGTTGTTTGAAAATAATAAAGATTATTTTTTTAATGAAGTTGGCGTTTTTGCAAATTATTTTGGCGATAAAATTGATTATAATTATGGAGCAAATTTCTCTTTTGGTTATGGTTATGATAAATTTGGAATTTATTTAAGTAGCGGATATTTAATTACTGAGTTTGAATATATATTAAACACTATCTCCAAAAATTACTCCAAAGGATCAGCATTTATTGGCACTGGGGCATCTTATAAAATAAATAATAACCTAAAATTTAAGCTAGACTTTATGGGATATAGACTTGAAGTTAATTCAAGCAATTCTTCAAATATTAAAAAAACCGAGGCTAACTTAAGAAATTTAACACTAGGATTGCAATTTTATTTTTAGCAAATAACCACTAAAGCTAATGAAAGCAGAAGATAACAAAATAGATCAGGCATTAAAGGCCTGCAAAAGAGCATTTAACTATATTGTCTTTTTTGGATTCATCGTCAGTTTCCTAACCCTTGCGACCTCAATTTACTCATTAGAAGTTTTTGATAGAGTTCTATCTAGTGGCAGTATCGAAACATTAATAGCACTAACAATTATAATTGTAATTTTTTCAATTATCCTACATTTTGTTCAGGCAATAAGATCAACAATAACTTCTCATATTAGCAAATATCTGGATCAAAAACTATCCTCTCTTTTTATTGATCTATCGCTAACATCACTTAAAGCTGATAATTCAAAAAACTCAGTACCACAAAATATCAAAGACTTATCTGTAATAAGAAATTTTATAACCAGCCCAACATTAATTACTACAATCGATGCCCCTTGGTCATTACTCTATATTATAGTTATATTTTTTATACACCCAATTCCAGCCATTATTGTAACGGGTGGCGCACTGATTCTTCTGTTTCTTGCCTGGCTAAATAATGCTTTAACCAAAAAGGAAACAGAAAAAATCAATAATATGAATATCAATTCAATCAAGGAATTAGAAATCATAAATAGAAATACGGAAGTAATTGAGGCAATGGCCATGAAAGACACTCTTATTGCAAACTGGCAGGAAATTAACAAAAAACTTACTAAACTTCAAGGCAAGCTTGCTTTTAAATCTAGCATAATTACCAACTTTACCAAATTCTTTAGAGCAATGATTTATATTGCTTTAATAGCAATCGGTGCAGTTCTTACATTAACTAACAAGATGAGTCCTGGTGGAATAATTGCAATTTCAATATTATCAAGCAAAGCTCTAATACCATTTGACGCCGCAATAAATATTTGGAACAATCTACTAAACTCAAAAAAATCTTATGATAGATTAAAAATTCTTACAAATGACAATAACCAAGAATTAGATTTAATAAGCTTGCCAGAGCCACTTGGCAAGTTAACAATCCAAGAATTAGCATTTAATCTTCCAAAAGCTAAGAAACCAATAATTAAAGGAATTAATATCACCATTAATCCAGGAGAAATAATTGCGGTAATTGGCCCAACAGCAGCAGGAAAATCAACTTTAGCTAAATTAATAGCAGGAATATATAAACCAACCCTAGGAACAGTTAGGCTAGATAATGCAGATATCCTAAATTGGAAACAAGAAGAAATTAGCAAATATGTTGGCTATTTGCCTCAAGATATAGAATTATTTAATGGCACTATAAAACAAAATATCGCTAGAATGGATAAAAAAGCAAAAGATCAAGATATAATTAAAGCTGCACAACTTGCTCATAGTCATAATTTAATTATAAATCTACCTAAATCTTACGAAACTGATATTGGAGCATGGGGCACAAAAATATCAGCAGGTCAAAGGCAAAGAATTGGACTTGCCAGAGCTTTTTATGGTCTACCAAAATTAGTAATATTAGATGAACCTAACTCAAATCTAGACCATGAAGGTGAAGTCGCTCTGGCCATGACTTTAAAACAAGCCAAAAAACAAAAAATAACAACGATAATTATATCTCATAGACAAAATATATTACAAGCAGTTGATAAAATTTTAGTAATTCATAGTGGCGAGGCTAAAATATTTGGTCCAAGAGATGAAGTATTAAAAAAATTGCAAGCAATGAATAATTAAAAGAAATGAGTTTTAAAAAAGAATCAAATAGAGTCAAAAGACTAACAAAAAGACTTATAAAACATTTAAAAAGAGAGATAACTAATCTTGCCTTAATTTTGGTTAAAAAATTAAACAATTTTCAAAGCTACTCTAAAAATTTAAAAAATAATAAAATATTTAGAAAAGATGAAATAAATAAAAAGAAGAATAAATTCAAAAAAATTAAACAAAAATTCAAAGTTGAAGCAAAATTACTCCTTAATAAAAAATTTGAAGAAGAATCGCTAAATATTGCTAGAAAACCAATAATTATAGGCATGTGGGCAACTATTTTGCTTTTTGGGAGTTTTATAATTTGGGGATCTACAGCTGAAATATATAGCACTGCTATTGCTGGTGGCAAAATAGTTGTCGATTCCAATAAAAAAATTATTCAGCATTTAGAGGGTGGAATAATCGAAGAAATTTATATAAAAAGCGGAGATAAAGTAAATGCAGGAGATAGTCTGATTCGACTCAGCGAAACATCAGCAAAAGCAAATCAAGAATCATTAACTAAACAATTATTTGCTCTAAAAGCTACTAAGATCAGATTAATGAATGAACGCGACAATAAAAAAGAAATAGATTTTTTAGAAATCTCACAAGAATATAACCAAGATCAAAAATTTATAAAAATATTAGATGGTGAATTAGAGCTATTTAACATAAGAAAAAAATCTCTTTCAGAGCGAATTGATATTTTAAACCAAAAAAAAGAGCAACTCAAAAATGAAATTAACGGATTAAAAGCCCAAGAAAAATCAGCTACACAAAGAATCATCATGCTATCAGAAGAATCAAAGTCCCTAGATCAACTTTACAAAGATGGCATTATTTCAAGAAGTAGATATTTAGAACTTAAAAAGAAAAGAGTAGAATTAGAAGGAAATAAAGGACAATATGAAGCTAATATTTCAAAAGTAAGTCAAGCAATTAGTGAAACTGAGCTCGAAATTGCTAATATCAAAACAGAAAACTTAAATGAAATTTTAAAAGAACTGCAAGAAGTTCAAACAAAAATCGCTGACTTAAAAGAAAGAATACGCGCTTCAAGCGATGTTCTAACCAGAACGTTAATAACAGCGCCTGTATCAGGAATAATTAATAATTTAAAATACCATACTAAAGGTGGCGTAATATCGCCAGGTGCCGAGATTCTTGAAATAATACCGCAAGATGAAGAATTAATAGTAGAAGTTAGAGTTAATCCACAAGATATTGATGTGGTGACTATTGGCCTTGATTCAAAGGTAAGATTATCTGCATATAAAAACAAAGCTGTTCCAATGCTTGTAGGTAAAGTCACTAATGTTTCTGCCGATTCTTTCGAAGATCAGCAAAGTGGCTTGTCATTTTTTGTTGCAAGAATTAAAATTAATGATAAACAGCTGTCAAAATTAACGCACAATGTAAGACTTTATCCTGGCATGCCAGTTGAGTCATATATAGTAACTGGCTCAAGAACTTTCTTAAAATATTTGTTTGACCCAATAACCATCTCAATGAGAAGAGCATTTAGAGAAGAGTAAATCCGTTAAAAAACAATTAATAATCATTTTTAGGATTTACCAACATAAATTTATAATTTATCTATAATGAAAATAATTTTAATAATAATATTTATTGCCATTCAAATCAATATTGCCGACTCTTTTGCCCTGTCTTTAGAAGATTGTATAAAATCTGCAAAAGAAAATAATTTTGAAGTAAAATCTCAGGAATATTCATATAAAGCAGCTAAATCAGAAAAACTAAAAGCTCTTGGAGGATTTTTGCCGCAAATTTCTGCAACTATAAATAATGGCTCAAGTAAAACAAAAATAGGAAGCGATCAAAGATTTAATAATAACATTGATTCTAAAACTTTTAGCGCATCTCAGAATTTATTTAACGGCTTTGGATCTGTTAACGAATTAAAAGAAGCTAATAATATTTTAAAAAAAGAAAAAGCAATCAAGGATTCAAAATTACAGCAAATTTCTTTAAATGTAATAAGGGCATATCTTGAAGTTATAAAATATAAAAGATTATCAATTATTGGTGAAGATAATTTAAAGTCCCAAAAGAATCTTTTTAACTATATTGGTAAAAAATTTAAAGCAAAAGATGCAACAAAAGCAGAAATTGCCAAAGCTAAGGCAGACTTTATTAAGGCAAAAAATGATCATATATCACATTTAAATAGCTTATCTTTAGCCAATGCAAGTCTTAGCAGACATACTGGATTAGATTTACCTGAAATAAAAAATTTAAAAGAAGTAAATATAAAAAATAAAGAAATAGAAGGAATAGAAGATTTATTCAGATCTGCTCTTAAAAATAACCCAGAAATTAAAGCTGCTAAATATGGCTATAATGCCGCAAAATATAATGCAAGAGAATCTAAATCATCAATTATGCCACAAGTAAATCTCAATTTTGAAGTAAGTGAGAAAAAAAATTCTATATATTTAAATAATCAAAAAGAAAGAGATACCAGCATTTATCTAAATGTTACTGTACCAATATTTAATTCTGGGCAAAATTATTTTAATATATCATCTACAAGTAATATCAAAAGAAAGGAGCAATATAATTTTGAAGCTGTAAAAAAACAAATTTATAATTCCATTATAGAATATAGCAACAAAAATCAAAACCTTAAGACAAGCTATAAATCTGCCAAAGAATTAGAAAAAGCAAATGAGGTCTATTTATTTACTCTTAAAAAAGAGGAGAAGCTTGGAACAAAATCCATAATTGAACTATTAGAAGCCAAGCAAAATTTATATCAATCAAAAATTGAGGTAATTAATTTACATTATGATATAATTTACTCCAAATTTGAGTTAGATGCCTTGGCAGGAAGATTGATAAATAACTATAAATAAAACCATTTAAAGCTAACTATTAACCTCAAAACACGCATTTAAAGTAATTAAAATTGCAAAAAATAGAATCCAGGCTCATAAAAATTAAAATTCTAAGGCAATACCAGCGCCAAAAGATTTATATTGCGCATTTCCTTCAACAATAGAATCAGGAGATCCCCCTTTAACTATCCAACCTGGCTCACTCTCCGTTAAGCCATCAAATTCTATCTCTTCATAATAAGTATATAGTTTTACATATTTGATAAATGAATTCTTAATTTTATAACCATGTTCAGCTTTAATTCTGAAGCCATAATCACCACTTATATTTTTATTATTACGCAAACTCCAGTGCAAAACTGGAACTCTTTTGTACCAAATTTGATCCCCTTCATAGCGCAATAGTATCAAAAAATCAGTTTGTATAAAACTTTTGGTATTTGTTGTTTTGGACTCTAGCTTGAGTCCAAGCATTGCGCCATAATATTTAGAATTAGTTTGGTTGCTATATCCTTCAAAACTATATGCATAATTCGCTACACCATCTGTTGAAGTAACTTTTGCGTCTTTATAAAAGCCGCCGGTCGTAATAAATAATGACAACATCCCTGGATCATAAACTTTATAACCAAAATTTAATTTATAGTCATTTGTTCTTCCATCAACACCATGGGAAGAATAAAATCCATATCCATTGGTTATATCATCATCTATAGAGCTACCACCTTTAATTTTGCGGTAACTATATTCTAATTCACTAAATATTTTATCAGATACATTAAATTTAAGATCCAGCCCAATGTCAATAGTGTCGGAATTCCATTCTAAAATTGAATTAACTGCCGGAGTATCAAACCCTATAACCTCGCTAGAAACACCTAATTTTAGTGAAGTTTGCCAATTTTTTAATTCCAAATTTTGATCTGCATTAGCGTTTAAAGAAAAAAGAACAAAGCTATCACAGAAAATATTTTGTAAAGTTTTTTACTCATATTTAAAAAATTATAATATTAAAAATCAAAATCACTATCAGTAAGATCTATCTTACCTGTTAATCTTACAACAAAATCAGAATTAGAATCTTCAATTGTGGTAATGTCTTTTTCTTGATCGTAATTATATCCAAGAACATCTCCACTTCCTTCCCCTGCTTGAATAGCGGTAAAATTTAGATTAGAGAAGTTAATAGAATCTTCACCTTGAGTAAAATCAGTTATTAAATCAGATTGATTTATTGTTGATTCATTTAAGCTTGTAAAATTAAATGAATCAAATCCAAATCCACCTGCTAATATATCTGCTCCTGTGCCACCGGTCAATGTTTCATCTCCGTCATAACCTTTTAAAATATCATCACCCCCATCGCCATTTAATATGTCATTACCACTACCAGCTTGAAGGTTATCATTACCATCTCCTCCATTTAATATATCATCACCAGAATTTGACCATAATATATCATCTCCATCACCACCATTTAGCTCAACATCGCCATATTTATAATTTAGTGAAGATAAATCAATAATATCATCTCCTGATCCACCATTAATTATTTCAATACCTGATATTCTAGCAGATTTTGATAAGGCACTTGTTACTGGATCATCTAAGAATAAAACATCATTGCCATTTGTAAGATTTAATATATCATTACCAGTGCCGCCATCAAATGAATCAAAAGATTGTAATTTTCCATTAACTGACACTAAATCTCCACTATAAGTATTCCAAGCAAAAAATTGTTCATTTGCTGTATCTTGCCAAATATTATCTTGAACATAGGTAATTTCATCATCTCCAGCTCCAGCACTTATTAGATCTTGCTTATTAGTTCTTGATTCTATTATATCATTTGAATCACTGCCATTTATTATTTCTAATTCAGGAATATCAATCACTCTTTGTGATAAATCAATATTTGCAGCTATATTAAATGAAGTAGCATAAATACCACCATTACCATCACTAGCAGTTACTTCTAAAGTGATTTTACCATCTCTGCCAAATATTGCTGATAATTCTCCACTTTCTTCATTTAAATTAATCCAATGAGGTAGACCAATTTGATCTTTAACATTTACCATATAAGTAAGATTATCTTGATCAACATCAGAAAAAAAATCATTAAGATTTAAACTAAATTGCTGATCAACCATAATCTCTTGATTACCTATCTGACCAAATGGATTATCATTAATAGGAGATAATAATAAATTTATATAATTAGTTTTAATTATATTACCTTGATCATCTGTAATATTATAGCTTAATTCTTCAATGCCATTAAAATTACTACTTGGATTATAAGTAATTAGTCCAGTATCTTGATTATAAATAGCTGAGCCATAAGCTGCTATTAAAGTAATATTTTGTGAATTAATTCTTTCTTGCAGTGTTTCATCTAGGTTGATTGTTATTATTTCATCTTCATTTGCAATAATGGTTTTATGTTTAAGGTTGATATTTGCGTCAACTTTATTGCTAAAGACAATTTCTTCAATTCTAGAACCATCTTTTGTTAATTGATCTTTTATTGTCAGTGAATCTGTATTATTGCCCTTAATTTTAATAATTAAATCCTTGCCATCATCACTCTTTTCAAAGATAAGATCATTTTTGCTAATATTAGATCCAAAGGTAATAACATCGCCATGATTATTTACGCCATCAGTTATAATATCATTACCATCGCCAATATTCCAAATATAAGTATCACTGCCACCACCACCAGTTAAAATATCATCACCAGCTCCACCTTCTATTATGTTATCATTTTCATCACCAATTAGGTTGTCAATAAAGGCTGAGCCTATTATGTTTTCAAAATTAGAGATTATATCACCTGTGGCATCGCCTCCATTTGCTGTGTTATTTGCAATATTTACAGTAACGCCAGAAGTTGATGTTGCGTAAGATATAGTATCACCATTAATTTCTTCGCCTTCACCGCCATCTAAAATATCTGCCCCAGCGCCACCTGCAATTACATCATCTCCAGATTCTCCATAAATTTCATCATTACCTGATCCACCTTCAATTATGTCATTACCATCTCCGCCAACTAAAATATCATTACCATCGCCACCTATTATTAGATCATCTCCAACTCCACCATAAATTTCATCATCACCAGATCCCCCAAATAATTTATCATTACCAATAGAGCTCCATATTCTATCATCGCCATTGCCAGCATATATTATAGTATCTCCATGAGTATATTTTGGTGAGCTAAAATTGATAATATCATTACCATCATTAGCATATATAACTGACATATTTTTTACTCTTGCTTCTCCTGGATTTGGATTATCTGAAATTTGATCATCTAGTGCAATTATATCATCACCCTGTGTCATGAGTAAGATATTATCTCCATTGCCTCCATCAAATGAATCAAAGGAGCGATTATAGCCATTTATGTTTATTTGCTCATTATTGTAGAAGTTCTTGGTAAAATAATGTTTGATGGCATATTTATTATCATAATCAACTCTGCTATGATATCTAAGATAATAACCACCAAATGTATTTCTTTTGTGTTTTGTTGTCCATGTTGTCAGCCAATTACTAGAACTAAGCTCTTCATCTGCATGTTTAAAAGCTATATCATGATCTAAATAATATTCTCTTAAATTATCATTATAGTTATAGCTATTACTGCTATAACCAACCATGCTAGTAGAAGTAGCGCTCAAAAACTTACCATCCGCTTCATATTTTAAAATATCATCACCCTCCTGCCCATAAAGAATATCAGCTCCTTTTCCACCCCATAGCTGATCATTTCCATCACCTCCATAAATCTGATCACTTCCACCTTCGCCAAATAGAATGTTGTTGCTATTTGTACCGAAAAGAATATCATTATTTTCTCCTCCAGCAAGACCAATGGCAATATTATCTTCGGTCAAATCACTAATTATGGTATTTTTAATGGTTATTTTTTGTCCATTGTCAAAATTAATTGCTACATCACCTTCATTTTGACTCATTAAGCTTTGAAGAGTGGTAAAGGTAATTGGATTTTTATAATCTACTTTAATTATTATTTTATCTTCATTTTTGTTAAAATCTTCAATTATGTCACTATCAATAGCTTCATCATTTTTTGATAAAATAAATATATCATTATCAGCTCCTCCAATTAGATTATCATTTCCTGTACCATCAATCAAAATATCATTTCCTTGTCCAGCACTAATAATATCATTTCCTGATCCACCATATAGCTCATCTCCACCACTTCTTCCAAAAATAATATCATTGCCATCTCCGCCTTCAATTTTATCATAATCTTCACCACCAGTTACAATATCATTACCAGCGCCTCCCTGAATAATATTAGTACCACTGCCACCGTAAATATTATCATCACCATCATTACCATCTAGCTGGTCGTTACCACTGCCACCATAGATATAATCATTACCATCATCGCCATAAATTACATCAACACCACCATTTCCATAAAGAATATCATTGCCATCATTACCATTAATAATATCATAATCTTCACCGCCACTTATATAATCATCACCAGCACCAGCTTCTATTGTGTCGCTACCAGCTCTGCCATAAATAGTGTCATTGCCATCACCTCCTGATAATTTGTCATGACCATTATTTCCTATAACTAAATCATTTCCTTCTTCACCAGCTATAATGTCACTACCATCTCCACCAAAGATTATATCATTACCAGGTTCAAGATTGTTAATTAACTCTTCTAAAGCTTCAATTTTTTGAGGCGTTGGAGCATTTGGGTTTATTTTAGAAAATAATCTGCCAAAAACACTATGCTTAAAGATATAATTTGGTATAGATTTTAGATTCTCTAATTCTTGTTTTAATTCATTTAGTGTAGTTGGATCAATATCTCCACTTATAATATCATTACCTTGTCCGCCTTCAATAAGATCATCATGATTATTACCATAAATTATATCATCTCCCCACTCACCAAATATGGTATCATTTTGATTGCCGCCATAAATTTCATCATTGCCAGTTCCACCTTCTAATTTGTCAAAACCATTACCGCCATAAATAGTATCATTATCTCCGCCGCCATTAATATAATCATTGCCATCTTGACCATAAATTACATCATTACCATTATTACCATAAAGCTGATCATCACCACCTTCGCCGTAAAGGTTTTCATTCCACCAATTTCCTACAATTCTGTCATTGCCACCTGTTCCTTGTAGATTTTTTTCATAATATTTATACCAAACTGTATAATGGCCGCCAAAAGCATTTCTCTTCTTCTTATAAGAGCGCCATTGAACTTCATTATAATGTTCATTTTCTATCTCTGCTATTTCTTGATCTTCATAATTACTATCATACCAAGTTGAGTCTGTGTTTACTTGATCTCTGATATCAATATCTAATTCTTCTGCATATTCTTGTATTAATCCTGATTGAATAGCAGTATCAATATTATAATAATCTTTTATTGTGTAATTTATTATATTATTAGAATTTATGCTAATGCTTGTTAAATCAATTTTTTTTCCATCTGCAAATTCTAAAGTTTCTATTATATTATTACTTAGTAATTGGTCAGTAATAGTAATTTTATCT
>JAUROA010000016.1 GCA_030835745.1 Alphaproteobacteria bacterium | reverse complement strand
TTTTACTATTTCAGTTTTGTCGTTGAGTATTGCAAAACCAAGTGGTGTTGCGGTATTTCCATTAGGTTCTGTACAAGCAGTCTTATTTAATAATTCTGGATGTTCTCCTAATAGATCCTTTACTATTTCAGTTTTGTTATTGATTATTGCAAGACCAAGTGGTGTTAAGGTGCTTTTATTAGTACCTGAACTAGCAGTCTTATTTAATAATTCTGGATCTTTTTCTAATAGATATTTTACTATTTCAGTTTTGTTCTTGACTATTGCAATACCAAGTGGTGTAAAGGTATTTCCATTAGCATGTTTAGCAGCAGGTTCATTTAGTGATTCTTTGTTTCCTATTGCAGTTAAAAAATTTTGATTGGTAATAAGATCTTCCTGCTTTTCAACAAAAAAAATAACGGCTCCTAAAATAGAAATTTTGAGATTTTGATCATTTAAATCTAAATTACAATTGAATATTTCATCAGTTTGCTCTTCTAATATTGTATTAATATCATCAGCAGTAAGTTTTAGCTGTTCTGGTTTTTTTAGTCCTTCAATAAGTTTATCTTTATGTGTTCCCATAAGTTTTTTTACCTTTTTCTTTTTTCTAAGATTTTGTCTATATCTTCTAATATTTTAGCATCTTCTATATGATTAGTATCTTCTATCTGATTATTTGCTAAATAGACATTAGTTATTAGTTAAAATTTAATCGTTTTTTTAATTCTGACACTATATCTTCAAGTGTTATTATTATTTTTATTAAAGTTAATATTCTTATAATAAAACATTATATAATATTTTTTAAATAATGTCAATCTTTTTGTAAAACTAGGTAAAGCTGGGGTCTGACCCCAATATATCCAATTTTAGATCAGAGCTTAAATACCATATATCCAATCCTTGATCAAATTTAGATGGGTTAAATCTTTGATTAAAATTTCGGCATAGAAATTTCATTTCTTGATCAAAATTATTTGAAAAATTAGTAACTTTATATCCAAATTTGCTAAGTTTTTCTTTAATTTTAGTAATTTTATCATCTTTTTGGTGTAATTTATATAAAATTTTGTCATTTTTAATTGATAATTCAGGGAATTTTGCAATATTATTTTTTGCTAAAAATGACCAGTCAAATAAATGAGAAGGGTCTTGTTTGCGATTAAGTAAGAGTGTTTCTTTGTCATAGGCAATATCGCTATGAGCAACTATTTTTGAAGGTTCTATTTTATATTTTGCTATTATTTCTTGGCATAATTTAACCAAATTAGTCATTTGTTTGTCATTAAAACCGATTTTGAAAGGATCTTTACTAAGTAATTCAATGCCAATTGAGCTATTATTTAATTGGTCAATATTTTGCCAATAGCTGCAACCAGCATGAAAAGCAATATTATTTGGCTCAACCAAATTATAAATATCTCCGATATCATTAATAACATAATGCGGACTAACGCCGTGATCAATATATAATTTAACTGCTTGATCTATGTTATTTGCTTGAGTATGGTGCAAAACAATAAATTGAATATCTCTTTTGTGTTGTGATTCAATGAAATATTTAACATTATTAATGGATTGCGGTAATTTGTAGTTTTTTACAGTTAATCTCATTGACGATTAATAAATTGGTAGACATTTTACAATTAGTAGTTAGATTATATTTTTTAATTCTCAAGTTTATTAATAGAAGCAATAATTATGACTAATAATTCACAAAAAGAACAAGATAAATCAAAAGAAAATTCTAAACAAATTGAGGCATTGCAATTTCATAAGCAAGGTCAGCCAGGTAAAGTTGCTATGCATGCTACTAAGCCACTTAATACTCAAAGAGAACTTGCCTTAGCATATTCGCCAGGTGTGGCATTTCCATGTTTAGAAATTGCAAAAAATCCAGATTTAGCATTTGACTATACAGCAAAAGGTAATTATGTTGCGGTTATTTCTAATGGTTCGGCAGTGCTTGGCTTAGGCAATCTTGGTGCTTTGGCGTCAAAGCCAGTCATGGAAGGAAAGTCGGTTTTATTTAAAAGATTTGCCGATATAGACTCTGTTGATCTTGAGGTTTCAACGCAAGATTGTGAAGAATTTATCAATGCTGTAAAATATCTTGGGCCATCATGGGGTGGAATTAATTTAGAAGATATAAAGGCTCCTGAATGTTTTATCATCGAAAAAAGGCTCAGAGAAATTATGGATATACCAGTTTTTCATGATGATCAGCACGGCACAGCAATTATTTCTGCAGCTGGAATAATTAATGCTCTTTATATTGCCGATAAAAAAATAGAAAATGTCAAGGTTGTTGTTAATGGAGCAGGAGCTGCTGGTATTGCTTGCTTAGAATTATTAAAAGCTATGGGTCTGCCTCATGATAATGCGCTTTTATGTGATACTAGGGGTGTAATTTATAAGGGCAGAAAAGAGGGTATGAATGAGTGGAAAGAAGCTCACGCCGCCAATACTAGCGATCGAACATTGGCAGATGCTATGACTAATTGCGATATTTTCCTTGGATTATCTGTTAAAGATGCTGTATCAAAAGACATGGTCAAATCTATGGCTAAAAATCCGGTAATATTTGCTATGGCTAATCCTGATCCAGAAATATTGCCTGAAGCAGTTCGCGAAGTCAGAGATGATGCAATTATTGCAACAGGAAGAAGCGACTATGAAAATCAGGTAAATAATGTTATGGGATTCCCTTATATTTTTCGAGGCGCTTTAGATGTTCATGCTTCAACAATTAATGAAGAAATGAAAATAGCGGCCGCTAATGCTTTGGCTAAGTTAGCTCGTGAACATGTTCCACAAGAAGTTATCAAAGCTTATGGTGGCAAGGAAATGAAATTTGGGCCAAATTATATTATTCCAACACCTTTTGATTCAAGATTATTATCAACTATTCCTGTGGCTGTTGCTAAAGCCGCTGTTGAAACAAATGTTGCAAAAAAGCCAATTAAAGATTGGAAGGCCTATGAAAAAGAGCTTCAAGCCAGAAGAGATCCAACGGTCAATAGTATGAGTCTGATCTTTGATAAATTACAAAGGTCGCCAAAAAAAGTTATTTTTGCTGAAGGAGAACAGCCAGAAATTATCAGAGTTGCTGCTACTTGGCGAGATAATGGCTATGGTACTCCAATTTTGGTTGGTAGAAAAGATAGGGTTTTGGCTAATATGTCACAAGCTAATATTAATCCTGAAGGCATTGAAATATATAATGCGGCCATTTCAGATGAAAATAACAAATATACTGACTATTTATATCAAAAACTCCAAAGACATGGTATTTTATATTCAGATTGCTCTAGAATGGTTAAAACCGATAGAAATATCTTCAGCGCTTCTATGCTTGCTTGTGGCCATGGTGATGCTTTAGTTACTGGTCTTACTCGAGGATATAGCAAGGCTTTGAGTGACATATGGAAGGTTGTAAAAAATGAAGAGGGCAAAATATTGCTAGGAATTTCTATGGTTATCTCAAAAGGAAAGACAATCTTTATTTCAGATACTGCATGTTCTGAATTATCTTCTTCCGAGCATTTAGCAAAAATTGCTGTTCAAACTGCTGCTAAAGTTAGTGAAATGGGATATGAGCCTAGAGTTGCATTTTTGTCATTTTCTAATTTTGGTTCAGCATTAAAAACAGAATCGCAGAGAATTAAAAAAGCAGTTGAAATTCTTGACTCGCAAAATTTAGACTTTGAATATGACGGAGAAATGACTGCTGATGTTGCTCTTAATTTAGATAAAATGGCTAAATATCCATTTTGTCGATTAACAGCACCAGCAAATATTTTAATTTGTCCAGGTCTTCATTCAGCAAGTATTGCAACCAAGCTTTTAGAGCAGGTTGGTGAATGTAATGTTGTTGGTCCAATATTAAATGGACTTGACAAATCTGTACAAATTGTTACAATGAGATCATCTATTAATGATATTTTAAATATGGCAGCAATAGCAGCTGCTGATGTTAATTAAATTATTTATTTATGTCAGATTCAATTAATTCAGCTACGCTGGAATCTATTCGGGGCCATAATAGCAGGGTTGCAGATGCTTCTGATAATATTCCTTCTAAAAATAATTCTGATGGCCAAGTGATAGAGGGTGGATCTGGAATGTCTGGAAAGGTTGGAGGCGAAATTTTTAGAGCTCTTGAATCTGCTGCATCTGCTAGCAATCTCTCAGGAGATGTTGGAGTTGTTTTTAGTCAAATTACCGCTAAAGACTCTTTAGATTTTTCATCATTTATAGATAGATATCTTCCCTCAATTCATGGAGGCACTGGTATTCCTGAAATTTTTAATATAAAATCTGATCAAGGTGCATTGAGTAATTTATCATTTTTAAAGACTTCAAATATTCCAGAAGGACCAACAGGACTTATGGGAAGGCAGCAGGGGGGTTAGGATAATTTATGTTCTTCGATATTTTTGGTAGTAAAATATATTTATGCTCATTGTCAATTATATCATCTTATTTATTTTCAAGTTACTTAATTAAAAAATATATCATCGCTGTAAAAAATAATAATTTTTTAGCTCAGCCTATTAGAGATGATGGTGTCAAATCTCATTTACTCAAAAAAAACACCCCAACTTTGGGTGGTATTTTTATTATATTTGCTACTTTATTATCAGTGGCTTTATTTGGTAACATTAATTGTGGCTATACTAAGATATTATCAATTATTTTAGTTTCATTTGGGGTGATTGGCTTTATTGATGATTTGCTAAAAATAATATATAAAAACCCAAATGGCTTAAAGGGCAGCATCAAAATAATTTTGCAATTTATTATAATTGGAGTTATATATCTTAAATTAATTAATATTGATCCAATCTATAGAATTGATAATATATTTTTGGCTATTAATGATGGTTTTTTTATAGAAATTCCTACTTTTATATTTATCTTATTTATTAGCTGCGTTATTATTGGTAGTGCAAATGGTGTTAATTTAACCGATGGTCTTGATGGCTTGGTATCAGTGCCTGCAATTATTTGTCTTATTTCTTTAATAATATTGACAATATATGGCACTAACTCACATTTGGCTAGTGAGATTAGAGTGCCTTATATTGCTGGTGGTAATGATATTATAATTTTTTGTACCTCATTAATTGGGGCAATTTTAGGTTTTTTAAAATTCAACCTTAAGCCTGCCAAGATATTTATGGGAGATGTAGGAAGCTTGGCAATTGGCGGTGCTGTTGGCACGATTGCAGTTATTTTAAAACAGGAATTTATATTCTTTTTTATCGCTTTATTATTTGTTATAGAATCCTTATCGGTAATATTGCAAGTTGCTTCTTTTAAAATTAGGAAAAAAAGAATTTTCTTAATGGCGCCAATTCATCATCATTTTGAAAAAAAGGGCATGAGTGAATCACAAGTTGTTAAGTTATTTTGGCTATTTTCATTAATTAGTGCTATTATGGCTTTAATTATATATTTTTATGTATAAAATATAGTTTTATTAATTAGTTATTTGAAAAGTGGTTTATAAATTAATTGTTTTTAATTGTTTGATTAAAAACTTTAGTTAAAAAGCACTTAGCATTGTATAATTATTAATGACGTATTATTAGCAATTAATTTTTAAAATTATCAATAATGCCAGTACCACAAATTTATATTTATGATTCAACATTGCGCGATGGGGCGCAAACTAGTACAATAAATTTTGGATTACGTGACAAAATTACTATTTCACAAAGATTAGATGATCTTGGCTTTGATTATATTGAAGGAGGTTGGCCAGGGGCTAACCCAACAGATGATGAGTTTTTTAAAAAATTACCAAAATTAAATATTGCCAAATTTAGTGCATTTGGCATGACTCATCGTCGTGATTCTACTGCTGATGAAGATCCGGGTCTTAATGCTCTGATTAAATGCAATGTTAATGTTATTTGCATTGTTGGAAAATGTTGGGATTTTCATTTAACTCAGGCTCTTCATATTACTCAAGAAGAAAATATTAACATGATTGTTAATTCAATCAAATATATAATAGCAAATAATAAAGAGGCCATATTTGACGCTGAACATTTTTTTGATGGCTATAAAGCTAATAAAGCATTTGCTCTTAATGTGATTAAATCTGCATATGAAGCAGGTGCAAGATGGATAGTACTTTGCGACACTAATGGTGGATCTATGCCCAGCGAAATAAAGCAAATTATTAAGGAAGTTACAAAACATATTCCAGGAGAAAATCTTGGTATTCATTGCCATGATGATACTAATCAAGCTGTTGCAAATTCAATTGCAGCAGTTGAGGCTGGAGTTAGGCAAGTGCAAGGCACATTAAATGGTATTGGCGAGAGGTGCGGCAATGCTAATTTAACATCAATAATACCAACTTTGATGCTAAAAATGGGTTTTAAAACTAATATTAGTCAAGCCCAATTAAAAAACCTAAAAAGAACATCGCATTTTTTAGATGATTTATTAGGTCATCAGCGCAATGATTTTGCGCCATATGTCGGAAAATATGCATTTGCTCATAAGGGTGGTCTTCATGTATCTGCAGTAGCTAAAAACCCGCAATGTTATGAACATGTAGATCCAGATAAATTAGGAAATCAAAGATATATTATTGTATCAGATCAGGCAGGAAGATCTAATATTATCAACAGATTAAAAGACATTAATATTAATGTTGATGACCCTAAAAATATTGCTAAAATTGCTAAATTAGTCGATAAAGTAAAAGATCTTGAATCTAAGGGCTATTCTTTTGACGTTGCAGATGCGAGCTTTGCTATTTTGGCCAATAAATTAATGTTTAATCAAAAGGATTTCTTTGAAATTATAGATTTTTCAACCACTAATTATGTTGAAAATATCTCAGAAAATGAAATTATCAATAAATCTGAAGCATCTATTAAAATTAAAATTAATAATAAGATAGCCAAAGCTAAAGCCAAAGGAATTGGCCCTGTTAATGCTCTTGATCAAGCTTTACGCAAGATATTGGTTGAGCAATATAGCTCGATTTCTGAAATTAAGCTTAGTGACTATAAAG
>JAUROA010000015.1 GCA_030835745.1 Alphaproteobacteria bacterium | reverse complement strand
TTGCACCCATTTCAAAAGCAAGATCAATAAACGCATCTTCAAAATGAACTATAGTTGCACATGCTTTATATAGCCTACTCTTTAATTCCTCATCCCAAACTTCAGGATTTTCTTTAACAAATGTTCTAAATAATTGGATAATTGAATTAGTATGAAGAGTCTCATCCCTAACTGACCAAGCTACAATTTGCCCCATCCCTTTCATTTTACCAAACCTTTGAAAATTTAATAAAATAGCAAAAGAAGCAAATAACTGTAAGCCTTCTGTAAAGCCACCAAAAACAGCTAATGTAGTTGCAATATCTTTTTTAGTTGAAACCCCAAACTCTTTCATATAATCATATTTATCTTTCATCTCTTTATACTTCATGAAGGCCTGATATTCTGTTTCTGGCATTCCAATTGTGTCTAGTAAGTGAGAATATGCAGCAATATGAACCGTCTCCATATTTGAAAAAGCGGATAACATCATCTGCACTTCAGTAGGCTGAAAAACTTTACTATAATGCTTCATATAGCAATTATTGACCTCGATATCTGCTTGGGTAAAAAAGCGAAAAATTTGCGTTAATAAGTTTTTTTCATTAGAAGATAAATTATGCTTCCAATCTCTAACATCGTCAGCTAATGGAACCTCTTCAGGAAGCCAATGAACTTGTTGCTGCTTTAGCCATGCATCATATGCCCAAGGATAATTAAAGGGCTTATATATTGGTTTTGCTTGAAGTAAAGACATAAATTATTTGTAATTAATTAATAAAATATATTTTGTGAAATGTTCTTCGTTTTTAAAATAAAATATAATTATGTAAACAACAATTATTAATTTATTTTAATTTTAACCATTGCCAACTTTTAAAATTAATAATATTATTACTTTTTGATAGAATCAAAGATAGTCTTTTTCTTATTTGTTAAGGTTAATATCTAAAATAATACATTATTTACTATAAATTAATTAAATAAAATTATTGATAATTAAATTTAATTTATATATAATTGATAATAATTATCAATATTAACTTTATTTATATACAAATATGTCTGTTTTAGTAGGAAAAAAAGCCCCAAATTTTACAGCAAATGCTGTTATGGCTGATAATGAAATAAATGAAAATTTTAATCTTCAAGAATATCTTAATGGTCAGATTGGAATTTTATTCTTTTATCCTTTAGATTTTACTTTTGTTTGTCCTTCAGAAATTATTGCTTTTCACAATAGAATTGAAGAATTTAACTCTAGAAATACTAAAGTTGTTGGAGTTTCAGTTGATTCTCACTTTTCGCATTTAGCATGGAAAAATACCAAAATTAATGATGGAGGTATTGGTCAAGTACAATATCCTTTAGTTGCTGACTTAACTAAAAATATTGCACGCGATTATGATGTTTTAACTAATGAGTCTGTTGCTCTTAGAGGTACTTTCTTGATTGACCAAGATTTTACTATTAGACATCAAATCGTTAATGATCTTCCGCTCGGCAGAAATATCGAAGAAGCAATCAGAATTGTTGATTCATTAATATTTTTCCAAGAAAATGGTGAAGTTTGTCCAGCAGGCTGGAATAAAGGTAAAGAAGGGATGAAGCCTGATTCTAAAGGTGTAGCTTCTTATCTTGAAAAAAACGCTGAAGCACTTTAGTGAATTTTATTAACCCAACAATAATAATCGACCTATTCATTATTGTTGGGTTAAAATAAAAGCCATATTTTATTAAATTAAATTTTAAATAAAATATTTAAAATCATTTAACTATTTCTTTTGCGATATTGCTCTTAATAGCTGCTCTAAACCTATTTTATTTAAAGAAGATATTGTATAAATTAGAGTCTTATTAGAGTTTTGCTTTTTATTTAAATATTTTTTAAACTCTTGATGCTTTTCTTTGATTAACTTGTCATCAATAGAATCACATTTGGTTAGTGCAATAATTTCTATTTTTTTTGCTAGATTTTCACTATATTGAACTAATTCATTTCTTATAATTTGATAATTTAAGATTAAATCTTCATTAGTAATGTCAATTAAATGAAGCAATATATTGCATCTTTCTATATGTTTAAGAAATCTATCTCCCAAACCCTTTCCTTTAGAAGCATCTTTTATTAATCCAGGAATATCAGCTATAACAAACTCACTATTATCTATATAAACAACTCCTAATTGAGGGCGTAATGTGGTAAATGGATAATCAGCAATTTTTGCCTTTGCCCTTGTAGTGCATGATAAAAATGTCGATTTACCAGCATTGGGCATACCTATTAAACCAACATCTGATAATAATTTTAATTTTAATTTAAGCCACATTTTTTCACCCTCTTCTCCTTTTTGCGCATATTTTGGAGATTGATTGGTTGAGCTTTTAAAATTATTATTTCCAAGACCTCCTCTACCACCTTTGGCAATAACTATATCTTGATTCATCTCTGATAAATCTGCTATTAATTGATCTTCTTCATTAAAAATTTGAGTTCCAACAGGTACTTCTAGCTTTAAATCATTGCCATAGGCACCATGCCTTCTTTTACCCATTCCTTGCTTACCACTTTCGGCTTTAAAATGTTGTTTAAAACGATAATCAATTAATGTATTCAAATTATTATTAGATTTAATAATTATATCGCCACCCTTTCCACCATCTCCACCATCGGGACCTCCCATAGGAATGAATTTTTCTCTGCGAAAACTAACAGAACCAGATCCGCCATTGCCAGCACTAACATGAATTTTTATTTCATCAAGAAATTGCATCTAATTAATTATTAAATTTAAATAGTAATATTAATTTTACAGTCTTTACAAACAGATAAAGCACATAAAATATCTAATTTACACGAATATTTATAAAATGTAAACTAAATTAAAATAGCACTTTATTTATAATTAATTTTTACTGATCAATAGTTCTTTGAGCATTTATTAATAATACTTGATTTAAAACTTTTTTAAATTATTGTTAAAAAATTAATAAAGATTAATGTTATTAAAAATATCGTTAATATATTTTCACAATTAAAACAATATTTTTAATGACATTAATAAATATTAGCAAATATCAACTCATCAATCTATTAATCATTAGCTGTTGATAGTGCAATAAATAATAATATTACAACTTAATGACTACAAACTCTACTATAACTGGCAATAAAGAAATTCTTTTAGTTGCCGAAACAATTGCTCGAGAAAAAGGTATTGCAAATAATGATGTTATTGAGGCAATGGAAGAAGGCATTAAAATTGCTGCCAAAAAAAAATATGGCATTAATCTAGATATTGAATGCAAAATAGATAGAAAAATCGGTAAAATAACTCTTTATAATAAATTGCAAGTTATTGATGAGGAAGTCGAGGACTTCAATAATAGAACCCAAATATCTCTAGCACAGGCTCTTAAAAAAGACGAAAATATTAAAATTGGTGATTTTATAAGCAAGGAACTTCCACCTATAGATCTTAGTAGAGTTGTTGCCCAAGTAGCAAGAAATGAAATTATCAGAAAAGTCAAAGAGGCAGAAAAAGCTAAAGAATATAATGCTTTCAAAGACAGAGTTGGTGATATTGTTAGTGCGTCAGTTAAAAAAATTGGCCTTAAAAATATTGTTATGGAAGTTGAGGGTTTTGAAGCAGTAATTCATGAAAATGCCTTGATTCTTAAAGAAACTTTTAAAGTTGGAGATAGAGTAAGATGTTATATTGAGGAAGTTAGAGAAGAGCCTAATGGTGCTCAAATATTCTTGTCAAGAACCCACCCTAATTTCTTGATTAAACTATTCGAACAAGAAGTTCCTGAATTATATGAAGGTAATATTGAAGTAAAATCCGTTGCCAGAGATCCTGGATCAAGATCTAAAATTGCAATTTTTTCTAAAAGAGAAGATCTTGACATGATTGGTTCTTTTATTGGCATTAGAGGAAGCAGAGTGCAATCTGTTAGCAATGAATTAAAAGGCGAAAAAATTGATATAATTAAATGGTCACCAAATATAGCTGAATATATCATTAACTCATTAACACCAGCAAAAATTAGCAAGGTTGTTGTTGATGAAGAAAATAAGATAATTGAAATTGTAGTTGCTGAAGATCAATTAAGTCTTGCAATTGGAAGATCAGGTCAAAATGTTAAATTAGCATCCAAACTTCTTGATTACAAAATTGACATTATGACAGACGAACAGGAATCTACAAGAAGATCTGCTGAATTTAATCAAGCATCCAATATATTTATCGAAACCTTAGATGTTGAAGAAATGATAGCAAACTTACTTGCTGCAGAGGGATTCATGAATGTTAATGATATCAATTCTGCAGAAATAAATGAAATATCATCAATTGAAGGATTTGACGATGATATTGCTAAAGAAATTAAAATAAGAGCTCAAGAATATATCGAAAATAAGATACAAAAGAAAAAACAAGAAAAAATAGATAAAGCTAAAGAAAAGGAAAGTAAAATATCCGATGAGTAGAATTAATTTTAATATTAATTGATACTCAATTATTAGATTAAAATAAAAGCTCAGATTAAATAATATGAGTTTTTAACAAATTTTGTTGTTAAAAAATAATTACAATAATTAGCTTTAACATTTAGATTACTAAATAAAATTATAAATTTTAATGTCAGATAATATTAACGACAAAGGCCGCTCAAAATTAACGCTTAAGCTTTCAGATTCTGCAAAATCCAAAACACTTACATTAAATAAAAAGCCACAGCATATATCTAATTCAACATACAATAAAAAAGGAATTCAGGTAACAATAAAAGGAAGAAAAAAAGAAGATAATATATCGCAAAATATTGAAACTGAAAATTTAAAAGCAAGATATAATTCTATTGAAAAATACAGCTCTAAATCTCTTGAATATAAAAATTACAACCTAAATGACCACATTACTGACAATAAGCAAGAGGTTCAAGAAGAAATTGTAAAAAATACTCAAGATGAAGCTAAAAATACTACAAATGAAGCCAAAATAATTCAAAAACCAAGCAATAGTCAAAATATAGATAATAATGTTTTTGATAATTTTGATATTAGAAATAAAATAAAAGAAAGTATAGAAATTTCACAAAAAGAAACTGAGATTAGAAATAAAGAATTTGAAGAAAAAAAGATAAAAATTCAACAAGAAGAGCAAGAAAAAAAAGAAAGAGAAAATAATATTAAATTTAGCAAAAAAAATAAAAAAGAAAAATACTCATCTAATTCTGAGTTCGATAGTGAAAAACCCAATTTATCTAAAAAAGAATTAATTAATAAATCGCAAAAATTAAATAATAGAAAACTAACCTATATAATCGATAAAGATTATGATGATGAAGATTCTAGATTTAGAAAAAAGAAAAAGGTAAAAAATGCACTAAAAAGTGAGGAATCAAGCTATAAAAAAATAATACGAGATGTAAGTCTTCCAGAACTTATAACTGTTAGTGATTTAGCAGATAGAATGTCAGAAAAAACTGGTGATGTTGTTAAAAAACTATTCACCATGGGTATGGTTGTAACATCTAATCAGGCAATAGACGCAGATACAGCTGAAATTATAATCTCTGAGTTTGGTCACAATGTCAATAGAGTATCTGATTCAGATGTTGAAAATGTCTTAGAAGAAGATGTTAGTAAATTTACAGCAAAATCTAGAGCGCCTATTGTTACAATAATGGGTCACGTTGATCATGGAAAAACTTCCTTGCTTGATGCTTTAAGACAAACAGATATAGTTTCAAATGAATTTGGAGGAATTACTCAGCATATTGGAGCATCTAGAATAAAAGCTAAAAATGGTAATTACATTACATTTCTTGATACTCCAGGACATCAGGCATTTACTGAAATGAGATCTAGAGGTGCAAATATTACCGATATTGTGATATTAGTTGTTGCTGCTGATGATGGAATAAAAGAGCAAACAATTGAGGCCATTAATCATGCTAAAGCTGCAAATGTGCCAATTATTGTTGCCATTAATAAAATTGATAAGCCAGGTGCTGATCCATCAAAAGTAACAAATGAGCTCCTAAATTACGATATTATTAGTGAAGAAATGGGTGGCGATATTATGTTTGTCAATGTATCTGCAAAACAAAAGCAAAATCTTGACAAATTAGAGGATGCCATATTGCTTCAATCTGAATTACTTGAATTAAAAGCCGTTTATGAAGGAAAATCGAGTGGAGTTGTTCTTGAATCTAGAGTTGATCCTCAGAAAGGTGTAGTTGCAACCTTGCTTGTTGAAAAGGGATCTCTTGATATTGCTGATTTAATTATAGTTGGGACATCTTTTGGTAAAATTAGAAAAATGACTGATAGTCAAAATAAAAATGTTAATATTGCCACCCCATCAATTCCTGTTGAAGTTCTAGGTTTAGACGAGGCTCCAAAGGCTGGAGATAAATTTATTGAAGTTGATTCTGAAAAGCAGGCAAGAGAAATTATAAGCTACAGAAGTAGAAAAGAAAAAGAAAAAGAAAATCTTAAAAATTCTGCAAAATCAATTAGCGATATATTCAAGGAATCTAAAAATGAAGTTAAATCGCTAAATATAATTATTAAAGCTGATGTTCACGGATCTTTAGAAGCAATAAATGCATCTTTAATCAAATTAAATAATGAAGAAATATCAATAAAAATAATACATATGGCAACCGGCGGCATCAGTGATAGTGATGTTTCTCTTGCTGCCGCTTCTGACGCTATTATCGTTGGATTTAACACAAGAGCAAATATCTCAACTAAAGATCTAGCTTTACAAAAAAATATTGAAATTCGCTATTTTTCAATAATATATGACTTAATTGACGATATTAAAGCATTATTATCTGGTATGTTAAGCCCAATTAAAAGCGAGAAATATCTTGGTCAAGCTGAAATTAGAGAAGTTTTCAAAATTTCTGGAGCTGGCAAAATAGCAGGATGTATTGTAAATGAAGGTATCATCAAAAGAAATGCTCGTGCTAGACTACTTAGAGAAAACATAGTTATCCATAATGGATCTCTAAAAACTATAAAAAGATTCAAGGAAGATGTTAAAGAAGTAAAAAACGGCTTTGAATGTGGATTATCTTTTGATAATTATGAAGATATTAAGCAGCAAGATATTATAGAATGCTATGAAATAATAGAGCAAAAAAGATCTATTGATTAAATTGCCACTATTTCTTCACATTGAGCATATCAAGCAATTTAGTTGAGATAAATAATAATTAATTAACTTCTTCGATTTTCATTTTTGCATCATTAAGTAACTTTGAACAATGATCATGCAATGCTTTTCCTTCCTGATATAAAACAACCATATTGTCAAGCTTGACTTGTTTTGAAGATAGCTCTTCTACAACTTTTTCTAATCTTGTAAATGCTTCTTCATATGATAATTTAGCTATTTGATTATCGATTTTTATCTTTGTCATAATTTTACTTATAATATATATTAATTAATCTTAATTGGATAATTTTCAGAAAAACATGCATCGCAATATTGAGGATTATCATTATCTCTTTTACTTATTTGAAGAGCTCTATATAAGCCATCAATTGATATATAAGAAACTTTGTCAGCGTTAATTAATTTAGATATTTTTTCAACAGAATTACTTGCTGCAATAAGCTTATCTTTTTGCGGAGTATCGACCCCATAATAACAAGGAGAAACTGTAGGAGGTGAAGCAATGAGTAGATATACTTCTTTTGCTCCTGCATCTCTGATCATATTGACAATTTTTTTAGAAGTTGTTCCTCTAACAATACTATCATCAATTAAAATCACTCTTTTACCCTTGATAGAGCTGGAATTTGCATTATGTTTCAACTTAACACCAAAATTGCGAATTTTATCAGTTGGCTCAATAAATGTTCTACCAACATAATGGTTTCTGATAATGCCCAGCTCAAAAGGTATATTAGATTGAAAAGCAAAACCTATAGCTGCAGGAACTCCAGAATCTGGAACAGGAACAACAACGTCAGCATCTATTTGATTTTCTTTTGCTAGCTCAATACCAATATTACGCCTTATATCGTAAACATTTTTATTTTCAATATTACTATCTGGTCTAGCAAAATATATATATTCAAAAATACAAAATTTTGACGGCTTTACTGGAAGTGGACTAAGAGATCTTAAGCCATTTTCATCTGCAATCACCATTTCTCCTCTTTTTACATTTCTCACAAATTTGGCACCAACAATGTCAAGTGCACAACTTTCAGAAGCAAATATTATAGACTCTCCTAATTTTCCAATAACTAAGGGCCTAACTCCATATGGATCTCTAATAGCAAAAATTTTATTCTTATGAATCAGAACAAGGCTATAGGCACCTTCAATTTTTGATATTGCGTCAATAACTTTATCTTCAAGACTGTCTTTTTTACTAAGAGCAATAAGATGAATTATAACTTCGCTATCCATTGTTGATTGAAAAATTGAGCCACTCTTGATTAATGACGATCTTAATTTATCAATATTAGTCAAATTACCATTATGAGCTAATGCCAAAAAACCCATATCTAGCTGAGCATAAATTGGCTGAAAATTACTCGCACCCTTATCGCCAATTGTTGAATATCGAACATGTCCAATTGCGCAATTTCCTTTTAATTTGTTTACGATATTTATCGAGGTAAAATTATCAGAAACCAATCCTTCAGCAAAATGAGAAGCAAAATGATCACCATCCATTGAAACAATTCCCGAAGCTTCTTGCCCCCGATGCTGAAGTGCATGCAAACCAAGAGCAGTGTTAGAAGCAGCATCTTCAGAATTATAAATTGCAAAAATACCGCATTCTTCTTTAAGTTTATCAAACATTATTTTTAGATAATAAATATTTATAAATTATTATATTTTCCATAATTCTTTGAACATAATTTCTGGTTTCATAATAGGTTATCAACTCTATCCAGTCAACAACTTTATCAATATCTTGACCAACCATTCTTGGATCATAAAACTCTTCAATCCATCGATATGCATTATTTGGACCAGCATTATATGCTGCAATTGCTAATAATTCCGAGCCATCAAATTTATCTACTAGAGTTTTAATGTAATGAGAACCAATTTTTATATTATAATCAATATCTCGAGATAATTTTCTTTTACTATATCTTATTCCAAGATCTCTAGCTACCAATCTTGCTGTATCTGGCATAACTTGCATATAGCCAACTGCTCCAGCGCTACTAAGTGCACTTCGCACAAAGCCACTCTCTTGCCTTATGATAGCATGAATCATAGAACTATTTTCGTCACTTTTTAATCTATTTAATATTTTAAAGCTATTTTCCATAAAAAATACATCTCTCTTTGCCGCCTCTCTTGCTAAACTTACTTCTAATGATTTGTTAGAAAATTCAGACACAATATTCATAATTATTGATATTTGTCCGCCAGATGTTGCATTTAATATGATATTTTTAAGCAACTCCTTTGCAGATGATGTATTATTTTCCTTAAGGAGAATATAAGCTATTTGTGTTGCTCTTGAATTTGCAATATTAATTAAGTCATTAGGTTTAATTTTAGGATTTTCTGGTAATTTAATATTAAATTCTTCACTATTGCTACTTAACTTAGCAACTTTATTTATTGCCAATTGTCCATAAAAGTAGATTGGATAATTTGATGCCTTTTTATACCAAATTAGCGCCCTATCATTTTTATTCATCGCCTC
>JAUROA010000014.1 GCA_030835745.1 Alphaproteobacteria bacterium | reverse complement strand
GCAAAAGGTCCGATTGCTAAATTTCTTGAAGAAAATAAATTGGACGAACTTAAAAAACGTGCCAATCTAAAAGCTGGAGACTCTGTTTTCTTTTCTTGCGGAACGCTCTTGGAACCACAAAAAATTGCTGGCCTAGTTAGAACTAAGCTTGGTGAAGAATTAAATTTAATCGATAACTCAATCTATAAATTTTGTTGGATTGTTGATTTTCCCATGTATGAATATGATAAAATTAATAAAAAAATTGATTTTTCACATAATCCATTTTCAATGCCGCAAGGCGATTTATCTCAATTAGAATCTGATCCATTAAGTGTTAAAGCCTATCAATATGACATAGTATGTAATGGAGTTGAATTATCAAGTGGCGCTATTAGAAATCACAAGCCAGAAATAATGTATAAAGCATTTGAAATTGCTGGCTATAATAAAGAACAAGTTGATCAAGAATTTGGTGCTATGATTAATGCTTTTAAATATGGTGCCCCACCTCATGGAGGAATTGCCCCAGGAATTGACAGAATAATTATGCTACTTGCAGATGAGCCAAATATTAGAGAAGTTATACCTTTTCCTATGAATGGAAAGGCTCAAGATTTAATGATGGATGCTCCAAAAGAAGTTAGTAAAGAGCAGCTTAAGGAATTATCAATTAATATTGTTAAAAAACCAAGCTAATTATGCCAAAATTTAAGCTTACCAGTGAATTGCCGCCATATATATTTGCAGCAATAAATGATATTAAGCAATCTGCAATAGATAATAATATTGAATTAATTGATTTTGGTATGGGTAATCCAGACTCAGCCCCTCCAGATCATGTTATGAATTATCTTGGTGATTTGATTAAAAATAACAAACTTTACGGATATTCAACTGTAGGTGGAATTAATGAATTAAGACAGGCAATTTGTCAATATTATAACAAAAATTTTAATGTTAAATTAGATTATAAAACACAATCAATAGTAACAATTGGTTCAAAAGAGGGCATATCTTCACTTGCAACTGCAATTTCCGATGATAATTCTCATATTTGTGTATGTTCGCCGTCCTATCCAATTCATACATTTGCTTTTAAAATTTCACGATCAAATGCAGTGCAAATTCCTTCGGATAATGCTCATGATTTTTTTACAAAATTTAAAGAACATGCTCTGAAAAATAAAGGTAAAGTTAGGGCGGTTATTGTTAATTATCCTTCTAATCCAACAGCAGAAACTGTTAATACTGAGTTTTATCAAGAATTAGTAAATTTTTGCAAAAATCATAACATATATATTATTTCAGATATTGCATATGCAGAATTATATTTTGATAAAAATAATAAGCCAAATTCAATTTTAGAAGTTCCGGGTGCAAAAGATATTGCGATAGAATTTTATTCAATATCTAAAAGCTACTCAATGGCTGGTTGCAGAGTAGGGTTTGCTCTTGGTAATAAGGAATTGATTGCGGCTCTTTATAAAATAAAATGCTATCTTGATTATAGCTCTTTTACACCATTGCAAATGGCAGCAATTAAGGCATTATCTAGTGAAAGTGATCAATATTTACAAGATCTAAGAAATAAATATGATATTAGGGGCAATTATTTTATCAATGAGGCAAAAAAATATTTAAATTGGGATATTAAAAAACCAACTGCTAGTATGTTCTTATGGGCTAAAATTCCTGAAAAATTTACTCATTTATCATCATTTGATTTTTGTAAAAAATTAATTGAAGAGGTGGGGGTGGTATTTTGCCCAGGAAGTTCATTTGGCTCTAACGCAGAAGGATATATCAGAATATCAATGATTCATGATCAAGAAAATATATCTAGGGCAATAAAAATGATTGCACAAATATAGCAAATATTACTAAATAATGCCACTATTATTTAAAATTTTTACAATTTTTCCTGAAATTTTCCCCGGATGTTTAGATAGTTCTGTAACTGGAATTGCTTTAAGAAAAAATTTATGGAATTATCAAGCTATTAATATCAGAGATTACGCTACAGATAAGCATAAAATAGTTGATGATGAAATTTATGGTGGAGGTTGTGGAATGTTATTAAAGCCAGATATTATAGCAAATGCTATTGATGCTAATTTAGATTTTGTTAATAATAACAATTCTAAAAAAAAATTAATCTATATGTCGCCAAGGGGTAAATTATTTAATCAAAAAATGGCCCAAGATTTTGCTAATCTAGAAGAATTGGCAATAATTTGTGGTCGTTATGAAGGAATTGATCAGCGCGTTATTGAAGAATATAATATTGAAGAAATATCAATGGGTAATTATATCTTATCTGGAGGTGAGGTCGCGGCACTACCATTGATGGATGCAGCTATAAGAAATATTGATGGAGTTTTAGGAAATAAACAATCGCTAAAAGATGAAAGTTTTTCAATTAATTATAAAAATAATGAAAATTTTTTGGAATATGATCAATATACTCGTCCTGCAATTTGGAGGGGCAGAGAAGTTCCTAAAGTTTTAAGATCAGGAAATCATGAATTGATAAAAAAATGGAAAGAAGAAAATTATAACAAAAAATAAATCTTCACATAATTTATTATAAATATCTTGAAATAAAAATAATTATAAATATCTTGAAATAAAAATAAACATTTCATTGTATATTTACAATAATATTAATGATTTATATGTATATAACAAAAATTTATCGAAATGAAATGCGGAAAAAAATACCATAAGAAAGCTTTTTCATTAGTAAGCCTTACATCAACAGTTTTAATTGCTGTCTTTATAGCAATTGTAGGAATTTCAGCAAAGAAAATAATTAATAAAGCCACTGAAGTTGCTATCTCGGTAAAAAATAATCAATTATATACAGGAGATGCTGCTGCAGAAATTGTTATAAACCCTATTAACTGTTCAGAAGTTACTATTACAGGTGCCAATTATGGTGAAAATACAAATAGTAACACATGTGTAATTTTTCTTAAAAATGATGGAAGTAGCCAAACAAACTACACTGTTGCAGTTACCGGAGATTTTAAAATGGATATATTGATGGTTGGAGGTGGCGGTGGCGGTGGTCCAAAAAACGCTGGCGGCGGAGGTGGTGCTGGCGGTCTAGTTTTTTATCCAGAATTTAATATTAGCTCGCAAGATATAATTACCTTTAAAGTTGGTAAAGGTGGTGCACCAGCTCAAACAGGTCAAGACTCTACATTTACATATAATTCATCAACGATATCAGCATTAGGTGGTGGTTGTGGATATCCAAGTAATTTAGGTAGTGTTTCAGCTTGTGATGGAGGTTCAGGAGGCGGTGTTAGGCATTATACGAACGGTAGTCCTGGAAGCTCGATTCAAAACTCTGGTGTAGCTGGTGTATGGGTAGGCTATGGAAATGACGGGGGTGGAGTGGATGGTGTATATTCTGGAGCTGGTGGAGGAGGAGCTGGAGAAGCTGGATCAAATTCAGGAAATCCTGCTAATGGTGATTTTTCTCATGGTGGTGATGGAATAGCAGTTGCATCTCTTAATTCAATGGATTATGATTTTGCAGATATTTTTGGTATAATATCCGGTATTGGTCAAGCTAGCTCGGGATCTGTTTATTTTGCTGGCGGTGGTGGAGGTGGCGGTGGTCAATATAATGGAGATACACTCTCAGGTGATGGTGGTTTAGGAGGGGGAGGCAAAGGGTCTGATCCTACATTTAGCATTTCTTCTGTGCCTGGTGCTGATAATACTGGCGGAGGTGGTGGTGCTGGCGCAAGTGGTGGCACAGATGGCGCTTCAGGTGGTTCAGGGGTTGTATTATTAAGATTTTACCAGTAGATTTACATAGGTTAATATTATTGTAAAATAATTAATAAACCTTAATATTAAGCACGCATTTTTAGACTAAAATCTCTTAAATTTATAAATATCTACGCAAATAAATCTTTAACTTTAAACAAAGATTGCTTTAGAGATAAAATGATATATTGTTTAGTTGTCAGATTTAGGTTGTGCTATTTTTTTAAACTTCTAAGGCTATTAGTGATAAGATTTTCTAATGTGGTATTTGGTTCATTTTTGAATATAAGTTGAATAACTTTGCTGCATTCATGTTTTTTATAGCCAAGATTTTCTAGTGCTGAAAGGGCGTCATCAATAATTTGGTCATTAGATATATTAGATTGGAATGATTCATCATTATCAATAATAAAATGACTGGTAGCAATTTTTTTAGGAGAATCTTTCAACTCCATTGTTATTCTATTAGCTAATTTTGGTCCAATTCCAGATATTTGACTGAAAAACTTACTATCTGATCTAAGAAGGGCGTTGCATATTTCGTTAATATTATAATGTCCTAATATTTTTTGGGCAATTTTGGCGCCAAGGCCTTGCACTTTGCTTAATTCAATAAACCAATTTTTTTCATTTTCATCAATAAAGCCAAATAATTCTATTGAATCTTGCTTATATATTGTTTCAATAATTAAGGATGTTTTTTGTTCTTTAGGACTATTTCTGATTATATTGATTGATTTAGATGAAATATATACTAAATATCCAACTCCATTAACATCAATAATGCATTTATCATCTATTATATTATCTATGAAACCTGTTAATTTAGCTATCATTAATATAAATTATTTGAGATTAAAAATTATTATAATATAAATAAGTTTTAATAAAAAAATTCTATAAAGCAATGGATGATATTGAGTGGAAAATATCAAAAGATTTAGTAGATTACAAATATTGTGCTAAATTTATGGAAGAGCGCGCCCTAAAAATTATTAATAATCAAGCCAAGCAATTAATATGGCTACTAGAGCACGACCATGTTATTACGGCAGGAATTAGCGCTAAAGATAGCGATCTAAAATTAACAAATAGCAATATTAATATTATTCAAACTAATAGAGGTGGTAAACATACATATCATGGCCCTGGTATGCAAATTATTTATATTATGATGGATATTAAAAAATTATTTTATCCAAATAAGCCAGATATTGCTAAATTTGTGGAATTTCTAGAGCAATGGATTATAGAATTTTTGCTTAATTTTAAAATAAAAGGCGAGATTAGAAAAGATAGAGTTGGTATTTGGGTTAAAAGCAATGAAAAAGAAGAAAAAATTGCTGCAATCGGTATTAAAGTTAAAAAATGGGTTTCATATCATGGTATTGCAATTAATATTAATCCAGATCTTACTAAATTTAATAATATTATTCCATGCGGCATTAGTGAATATGGTATTACTTCACTAGAAAAACTAAATATTAATTATGATAATATTCATGATTTATTAAAAAAGAGCTTTTATCAAAATTTATCAAAATTTAAATCTTGAAATAACACTAATAATTATTAACTATTTTATCATATTAATAAATTTGATTACTAATGACATTAAGCAAAGATAACAACAAGACTAATGAAAACTCTAATCAAGAGGAGGGCGCTAAAAAAGATAATATCAAACTATCAAGTAATAAGTCGGATTTTACTTTTGATGTCGAGGTTGGCAAGGTTCTTAATTTGATGATTAATTCACTTTATACCAATAAAGATATCGCTCTTAGAGAGTTAATCTCAAATGCGTCGGATGCATGTGATAAATTAAGATATTTATCAATTCAAGATGATAAAATTAATGGCGAAGATTTAAAAATTTCGATTTCATGTAATAAAGAAAAGAAATTACTAATAATTTCAGATAATGGTCTTGGTATGAACCGCGAAGATTTAATCGAAAATCTAGGAACAATAGCTAGATCTGGCACTGAGAATTTTCTTAAATCTCTTACTGGCGATAAGAAAAAAGATGTGCAACTTATAGGGCAATTTGGTGTTGGTTTTTATTCTTCTTTTATGATTGCTAATAAGGTTGAAGTTATTGCGTCAAAATATGATGATTCTAAAATATGGAAATGGTCATCTGAAGGTAGTGGCAATTTTAGTGTTGAAGAAATTTCTGATAAATTAGAAAGAGGTACAAAAATAATATTACATCTTAAAGATGATGCTACTACTGATTTTCTTGATAGATTTCATATTAAGCATGTTGTTCAAACCTATTCTGATCATATTGATTTTAAAATTGAATTTATTCCTGAAAATGAAGAAGATGGCGCTAAAATTGAGGTATTAAATTCAGCATCTGCATTATGGCAACAACCTAAAGATAAAATCACTAAAGAGCAATATGATAATTTCTTTAAACATATTTCTCATTTGCCAGGAGAGCCATTTATGACATTGCATAATAGGGCAGAAGGAGTTATTAGCTATAGTAATTTATTATTTATACCAAGCACTAAGCCATTCGACTTATTTCATCCAGATCGCAAAACCTCGGTAAAATTATATGTTAAAAAAGTATTTATTAGTGAAGAGCTTGAATTAGTTCCCACATGTATGAGATTTTTGCGTGGAGTTATTGATTCTGACGATTTGCCTTTAAATATTAGTCGTGAAAATTTACAACATAATGCAATTTTAGAAAAAATTAAAAAATCTGTAGTTAAAAAAGTCTTATCAGAGTTAAAAAAGAAATCAGAAAGTGATGAAGAGCAATATTTAAAATTCTGGACTGATTTTGGCGCTGTTTTGAAAGAAGGATTGTGTGAATCAACAGATTATCGTGATAAAATTCTAGAAATTTGTCGTTTTCAAAGTTCTAAATCTGATAATAAATTAATATCAATTGCAACTTACCTTGATCGCGTTAAATCCAATCAAAAAAAGATTTATTTCTTGACTGGCGAAAATATTGATAAAATTAAATCATCGCCTCAACTTGAAATTTTCCTTGAAAAAGATATTGAGGTTTTATACTTGACTGACGCTGTTGATGAATTTTGGGTTACTGTTATGTTGCCATATCAAGAAAAAGAATTTCAGTCAATTAATCGCAATGATGTAGATATTGAAAAAATTGATGAAAAGCCTGCAGATAATGACAGTAAAGAAGATGATGAAGCTGAAAATAAAAAAGAAGAAACTAAAGATGTTACAAATTCTGAATTTGAAGGTTTGATCAAATATATTAAAGAAATTTTAGGAGATAAAGTTAAAGATGTTAGGATCTCAAAAAAACTTACTGGTTCGCCAGTATGTTCGGCAGTTGATTCTGGATCTATGGATATTAGATTAGAAAGATTTCTTTTAGAGCAAAAGCAAATTCAGTCAGCATCTGCCAAGGTTCTTGAAATTAATCCTAAAAATAAGATTATCCAAAATATCAATAATGATTTTAGTGATAATAATCTTAAACTTAAAACTGATGATATTATTAAGACATTATTTGATTTAGCATGCGTTATTGAAGATGAAACAATAAAAGATACTAAAGATTTTTCTCGAAGAATCCAAAATCTTATAAATTAATATACGTACTTATGTTAATTAATTTATTAATAGGGATTCAGATTATGACTATCTTCCAACCCCTTGCTCTTCTCCTTTTGCTACAGCTGAACTAACCATGGGGTTAGGCTTAACCGGTTCTGCTGCTCGT
>JAUROA010000013.1 GCA_030835745.1 Alphaproteobacteria bacterium | reverse complement strand
TTTTCTTATGCGCAAACTTTGGGGTCAGACCCCGATTTTCCTATTCGAATTTAAAAATTTAACACGAATTTAAAAATTTAACATATTTATATTATACCATATTTTTAGGGTTAATGCAAGGTTTGTAATTCTAATTGCGCAAACTTTGGCAAACTTTGGGGTCAGACCCCGATTTTCCTAATTAAATTCTTTTCCTGAGGTATGAGGTAACTTGGGATCGAGCAACAGTTTTCTTATGAAATAATTTTTTGAGCCATGTTAAAATATAATGGTATTCCAATGGCAATATTGAAGGGAAAGGTTATGGCCAGTGTCATTGGTATATATATTGCTGCTTTTGCTTTAGGGAGTGCAATTTGCATTGCAGCAGTTACTGCTATATAAGATGAGCTAGCTATTAATACTGTAAATAATGTAGCACTGCCAACATCAAGACCAATTATAAAACTCAAGGCCAGTCCAATAGTGGCTCCAATTAATGGCATATAGATACCAAATGCTATTAATTTAAAGTTAAATTCTTTTAAATGAGACATTTGTCTTGAAACTACCAGGCCCATTTCCATTAAAAAAAATGCTAAAATTCCCTGAAATGGCTCAACTAAAAAACCATGCATTTTTTCCATGCCACTATCGCCACTTGCCCAGCCAATTAAGAAAGATCCAGCCAAAAGCAATATTGCACCATTAGTCAGGATTTCTTTACCAATTGCTGGTTTTATTGAGTTATTATCATCACTTTTTGCAATAAATAAACCTGTTAAAATTGCCGGAGCCTCCATCAAAGCCAACACAGCAATTAAATATCCGGCATATAAAATTTCATTACTTTCTAAAAAACTAACCGCAGTTACAAAAGTTACCATACTGATTGATCCGTAATGAGCAGCAACTGCTGCAGCAGTTTGCTTATCTAATTTTGTAGTTAATTTTAATAAGAAATATCCAATATATGGCTGGGTAAATCCTGTAGCGATACCAGCTAAAATAACAGCAATAATTTGGCCATTAAATTCAGGGGTTTGAGCAATGGCAACGCCTCCTTTAAAACCAATTGCCATCATCAAATAAATTGATAAATATCTGGCAATTTGCTCTGGTATTTTAAGATCTGACTTTAAAAATCCTGCTATTATACCCAATATAAAGAATAAAATTGCCGGCGACAAAATATTTTGTAAAAAAAGCTCCATTTATTCGATATTTTTGGTTAATATTTCTTGCTTGATATTTTTAATAAAATCATCAAATTTTATCTGAATTTGGTCATTTGAGCCTAATTTTCTGATAGTAACTAATTTATTTTCAACTTCTTTTTTACCAACAACTACAATATATGGAATTTTTTTAAGCGAATAATTGCGAATTTTATATGATATTTTGCTAGAAGAGTCTAAATCAATATCTGCTCTTATTTTATTGTCTTTGAGTTGCTTATGAATAAGTAATGCATAATCGTCAAATTCATTAGTGATTGTTAAGATCATAATTTGAGTAGGCGCTAACCATAAAGGAAATTTGCCACCGTAATTTTCAATTAAAATACCAATAAATCGCTCAAAACTTCCTAAAATAGCTCGATGAATCATTACCGGAATTTTCTTACTACCATCAGAAGCAATATAGCTAGCATCCAACCTTTTAGGTAATATAAAATCAACTTGTAAAGTGCCGCATTGCCATTGCCTGCCAATTGCATCTGTTAAGATAAATTCAAGCTTGGGTCCATAAAAAGCACCCTCTCCAGGATTTATGTCATATTCTAATCCAGCAGCCTTTACGGCTTGCTCCAATGCTTTTTCTGATTTATCCCAAGTTTTATCATCACCAGCTCTCACTTCAGGACGAGTAGAAAATTTTACTTTTATATCACTAAAGCCAAAATCATTATATATTTGGCTTAACATATTACAAAATGCTATTGTTTCGCTATTAATTTGATCTTCTTGACAAAATATATGGGCATCATCTTGAGTAAATGCTCTAACCCTCATAATACCATGCAAAGAACCAGAAGATTCATTGCGATGACAAGAACCAAATTCCGCCATTCTAAGTGGTAATTGCTTATAAGATTTTAGCTCTTGATTAAATATTTGGACATGACAAGGGCAATTCATTGGTTTAACGGCTAATGTTCTATTTTCGCTTTTGGCGATAAACATATTTTCTCTGAATTTATCCCAATGCCCAGACTTTTCCCACAAACTTCTATCAACTAATTGCGGGGTTCTAACTTCAATATAGTCATTTTCTTCCAGCTTATTTCTAATATATTGCTCAATTTCACGGAATATAATCCAGCCATTTTTATGCCAAAAAACCGATCCTGTAGCTTCATCTTGAATATGGAATAAATCAAGTTGCTTGCCCAATTTTCTGTGATCTCTTTTTTTTGCCTCTTCAATCATATGCAAATATTGATCAAGAGATTCTTTACTTTCCCATGCAGTGCCGTATATTCTTTGCAACATTTCATTTTTAGAGTCGCCCTTCCAATATGCACCTGCAACCTTCATCAATTTAAAATATTTTATATGAGCAGTAGAAGGAGCGTGAGGTCCACGACATAGATCAATAAAATCTCCTTGCTCATAAAGAGATATTTCTTCAGATTTGTCAATATCGGCTATGATTTTTGATTTATAATTTTCATCAATATCTTCAAAAAATTTAACCGCATCTTTTCTGGCCATAACCTTTCTTTTAAAAGGGTGATTAGCTTTTGATATTTGGTGCATTTTTTGCTCTATTGCCACTAGATCATCTTCGCTAAATGGGGTTTGGCGCGCAAAATCATAGTAAAAGCCATTTTCAATAGCAGGGCCAATTGTAACTTGCACATCAGGATAAAGTTGCTTTACCGCCTGGGCCATAATATGAGCAGCGTCATGACGAATAATATCAAGAGCAATTTGGCCAGATTTAGGGGTAATAATTTCAATTTTAGCATCATTTTTAATCTGGCTATCTAGATCATATAAAGTATCATTAACCTTTATTGCCAAAGCGGTTTTTGCCAAAGATGGCGCAATAGATTTAGCAATCTCAAATCCAGTTATACCTTTAGCAAATTTTTTATTAGAATCATCAGGAAAGATAATGTTAATTTCTTGAACAGCAGCCATAATAGCAAATTTATTAAATAATTAAAATTGGCAATATCATCGATAAAAGCAAAATAACAACTATAATTGTTATTTTAATTCTATAATTATAAAATTCTATATTATAGATTTTTTTGTTTTTCAGCGAAAAATCAAAATAAAGTTGCAATAAATATAATAAAGACAAGCCAATCATAAATATTATATTATCTTTTATCAAAAAAAGCACCCAGCATAAAATAACGACTACAACGCTTTTAAGTAAAAATATAGAATTTTTTTTAATCATAGCCACACCCCAATTAATACCTCCTAAAAAACTTAATATAAGCGCAGCATAAATCTTAAATTCAAAAACAAAATCATAGCCAGCCAATATTGCCACATATATGCCAATAAAAGGAACTAAGCCTAGATATGTTAAATTTTTTAAAAGAATATCAAATTTCATCAAATTCTAACCAATCAATATAATCATAATAAATTAATCATAATAATATTAAAAAGTCTATTAAAATAACTTATATAAAAGCTGATATATAAATAAAGTATAAGATTTGCTTATTTTTTTTATAAATATCACAAACTTGATCTTTAATATTTTTAATACAAAATATATTTTAATAAATTTATCGAGGTCATATTTGAGATTATCTACTAAATAATTCGTCAAATTTAGATTTTCATAAGTAAGTACTATTATTATTGGGGCTATAGCGCAGCTGGTAGCGCGCTTGCATGGCATGCAAGAGGTCACGAGTTCGACTCTCGTTAGCTCCACCAGACTCAAATACTTCTTTTACTTCCTTTTTCCCTCTAAAATAATCATCATCAATCTAAATCTTAAAATAATTAAGAGAAAATTGTGACTGACCCTAATAGGAAAATCGGGGTCTGCCCCAAAATTTTAGCAGAATTTGACCTAGAGATGCTTTTCAAATTTCATGCTTTTGTGAAGCAGGCGGACAATA
>JAUROA010000012.1 GCA_030835745.1 Alphaproteobacteria bacterium | reverse complement strand
GAGCCATAGTAAATTTTTCATAAGTTAGGAAATAGTTTTTTATTTAGTTCTTCGTAAGAAAAGCATAGCTCGGGATTTTCTTCATCTTTGATTTTTAGTGTGTTAGAAAAGTATTTTTTTACATTTTCTAGATTAAAAATATAAGGCTCGGAAGAAAATGTGCTAGCAACCCACTGAAAAGAGAGATTGTTAGACGGTATGTCGGCATCAATTAGATTTTGCAAAAACCACATTGCTCCTGCTTGCCATTTAATTTTTCGAAAATGAATTATGTAAGATGCTAAATACATTCGAGCATGATTATGCAGATAGCCAGCTGTGGTTAGTTGCTCGATAAAGTGATTAATTACGTAATTTTTGGTGGTGGCATTTTTAATATCATCGGGCAATTGATTGTGATATTGGTTATGGCTGAATCCAGTTTTATATTCTTCAATATTGACCCAAAGAGAATTATTATTATTAAAAAAATAAGATTGCCAAAAATATCGCCAATATAATTCTTGTAGAAATTTTTCACAATTTTTAAATCCATATTTTGCTATCATGAAATTAGCTATCTCTTTTGTTGAAATAATTCCATGTCGAATTAGGTGCGAAAAGTTACTAACTTGCCCATTGCCATAATTTCTAGTTTTGGCATATTTTATAGGGTCAAATTGATTTAATTTCTCTTTAAAATAGCTTGTTTCAAGATTAAAATTTTCGCATTTTGTGTCTAGATTTATATTAAATTCTAAATTAAGATATTTAGATAAATCTTGTTGATTTAGAAAATTATTTTTTAACTCTTTCATACAAATGAAAAAAATTGAAATTCCCGAATTTTTAATTCCTGACTTTAGGTCCAATCATGCGGGTGAAATTGGGGCGGTTTATATATATAAAACTGCCAGAATTTGTGCCATTAGTGCAAAAAGTCGTCAAATGTCTAAAGATCATTTAAAAACAGAAGAAAATCATTTGCAAATAATTAAAGATCTTGTTGAAAAAAACATCGCAGCAAATTAATACCAATATGGATAATGGCTGCAATTATTCTTGGTTTTTTTGGGAGTGTTTTTGGTCATCGTTTTTTTTGCTTAACTATTTACGGTGTAGAAAATTTTGTTAAAGATCATTATCAGGAGCAGATTGATAAGTTAAAAAATTATGATTTTAAAGATTTGCAAAATTTGATCATAAAATTAAGGTCCGAAGAAATTGAGTATATGCAAGATGGCTTGCAAGATAATTATAAATTTAATAGCTTTTTTGCTAAGATTTGGATTGGATTAGTTTATAAAGGTTCAAAAAAGGCGGTAAATATTGCAAAAAAATATTAATTTTATGATCACAGTATTATTTGATGGCAAATGTAGCCTTTGTGAAAAAGAAATTAGATATTACCAAAAAATTGCCCCAGAAGGAATTTTTCGCTGGTGCGATATAACAATTGATCGCTCAATTTTAGATCAGTATAATCTTGTTCAAAGTCAAGCGCTTTTATATCTCCATGTTAAGGATGATAAGGGAAATATGCATATAGGAGTAGATGCTTTTATTATCATTTGGTCAAAATTGCAAAAATTCAAAATATTGGCAAAAATTATATCATTTCCGCTAATTTATCAAGTGGCTAAGGTTATTTATCGCATTTTTGCAAAAATTAGATTTAATAATTTAGATCACTGCAAGATATCTTTAAGGCATGATAAAAAGTGATTTATGTCAAATATTATTTTTAATATTATTTAATTTGTTAAAATTAAATTCCATTATCTAATACAGCTTTATTATATTTACTTGATGTGGCTATTGCAGATGAACAAAGCAAATCAGTGGTAATGGCTTAGATTTTATTGTCAATTATATTTATGAGAGTTTTAGCGACTAAGGCCTGTTGGACCAAGACCCTGTGATACGTGATTGGGATTTGTTAATGATGTTGATGGCTGTTGCTGATTTTCTAGATCCTTACATCTCGTATTTATATTTATCAAAACGGGGTCTACCATATCGGCTATATTTGTATAACCACCTATAATAGTTTCTGGTCCAATGCCACGCACTCTTGCTGGGTCAAGACCATTGTTTTTGGCCTGCCTTTTAGCTTCTCTTTCTTGTCTTTCAATATGTGGCTGACTTGAAACAAAATATAGCGCTTCATTTTGTGATTTGTCAATTTCTATGAAAAAAGATTGTAAAGTTGTTTCAGTTGTGGGTCTCTCCCTGTTTGGGTCGAGCATCCCTTCGATAGTTTTTATCTTACCTTCTTCGATGCCTAGTATCTGCTTGGCTAAATAGAGCGCAAGGTCGGATTCGGTTGGATATTTATATCCTTCTTCTTTTAAAGATTTGGCAATATGATTTCTAACCTCACCTAAAGAGGGCGTAAGATCGGATTTAGTTGATTCTTTTTTTTTTATTTTTTTAATATATTCTTCAATTAAGGTGTCTATTTTTTCTTGAAATTGACTTGAGGTTTTTAGTTCCTTATTTTTATCTTTATTGAGATTTTCTAATAATGAAGAGGTTGCATCTTCATAGGAAAATTTTATTTCCTTAAGTGCTTCTTTAACCTCTATGTCTTCGCCACTATATTTTGGCCACAAGTTTCTCTCTCCTCCAAGGAGATATAGGGTACAATTTTCTTTTTGCCTTTTTTCTAATTGCTTATTTAAGAATTCTAGTCTTTTTTTTAGTCCCTTTTCGGCTGCGCCAAATACTACAAATTTTCCTTCAGATAAATCTTTGGGAAGCGCTATTTCTTCAGTTAATCCAAGGAATTCGATAATTTTTTTTATTTCTTCAAAATCTTCGTCTGATTTCGTTTTTAACTCTAGCATTTGCTGCCTTTCTCCGCCTTTTCTTAGATTGTCATGTCCTTGTTGGCAAAGCTCATTGAATTTTTCTACTACCGAGCTTCCTTCTGCGTGATTAAGATCTGAGTTCAAAATATCTTCAGCGTTTTGATCTGATATTATATCGCCTTTAGTATAATTAGGAAATATTCCTGCAAATGCAAGTAATTTAATAAGAGCATTATGTTGCTCTTGGCTAAATTCTAAATACTCTAATGCATCTCTTAAATTTGACATATATTAATTATTATTTTCATTAATTAGTGTTGTTGATATTTTTTTAAAATATCAAGATCAATATAATGCAAAGTTTTTTCATGGGTTGCTTCTAAAATTACTTTAGGTGCTTTATTAGCAAGGACTGCTTCTTTAAATCTCATGGCGCATAGGCACCATTTATCGCCAGCTTTTAGGCCAGGAAAATTATATGTCATATTTGGTGTTATTAAGTCATTGCCTTGCAATTTGCTATATTGCAAAAATTCTTCTGTAACAATAGCGCAAACAGTGTGACGCCCATGATCATTTTGGTCAGTTTGGCAAAGTCCGTTGCGATAAAAGCCAGTTATTGGGTCAAGGCAGCATTCTTGTAAATTAGTACCAAGAACATTTTTAAGATTGCTTGCCTGATGATCGCTTTTTTGATTAAGTAATTCTTCTATTTTATCAATAAATTTTTTTGATTGTGGCTTAGTGACGCTCGAAAACCAGCCAGCAAAATTGCCATTTTTATCAATTAAATATTTATGAAAATTCCATTTAGGAGAGCCAATTATTGTTGCCTGCTTATTTGCCCATTGGTAAAAAGGGTGAGCATTTTGCCCAATAACATTGCTAATAGTGCTTAAATTAAAGCTTATATGATAATTTTGTTTGGCAAAGATGGTTACCTCTTTGATATTGCTAAATTCCTGATTGGCAAAATTGCCAGAAGGAACCCCTATTATTACTAGGCCCTGATCCTTATATTTTTGATAGATATTTTCTAATTCGCTATATTGCGGGGTAAGGCCGCATTTAGAAGCGGTATTAACTATTAAAATAACTTTGCCTCTTAAGTCAGATAAGTGAATTTGCTTGTCATTGGCTAAGTTAAAGGAAAATTGATGAGCATTTTGAGCCATGGCAATATTTAAAAAATTTATTATTAGTAAAATAGCATAAAAGCTAAATATAAATTTGCTAATAGCTAAAAAAGACTTTTGATTTTTTAATTTAATTGAAAGTAAATTCATAATAATTTTATTTTCTACTAGCGTGTTTTTTAACAATATTTTTAGCTTCTATTTTGTGGCTAGGGTTATTTTTAATGTTGTATAATTGTGTTATAGCGTTTTTTCGAGCCTCTTTTTCATTGATTATGGGCTCTGGGTAATTTGGAGCAAATAATCCTTCTTGCGAGGGCATGATTAGGTTTTTTTTAGATACATCTTTTAAAATTGGCAAATATTTTTTTATAAAAATACCTTCGGGATCATGATCCGTTAATTGTTTAGTGGGGCTGTAAATTCTAATGGCGTTAATACCGGTGGTTCCAGATTGCATTTGGATTTGGCTATAGTGAATTCCTGGCTCATAATCTGTAAAAAGGCGCGCTAAATGATGGCTAAATTTGCGCCAATCAAGCCATAAATGATTAGCAGCAAAGCTAACTAGCATTGCCCTCATTCTAAAATTGATCCAACCAGTTTCTTTAAGGGCTTGCATTGAGGCGTCAATCATGGGAAACCCAGTTTTGCTATTTTTCCAGGCTTCGTAAAATTCTTCATTAAATTCATTTCTGATGAGGTCATAAGATGGGTGCAGATTGCGATATTCAATTTCTGGCTCATCTTCTAGCTTTTGAATAAAATGACAATGCCACCTTAACCTTGATAAAAAAGACCTCATGGCTTGAGGCCATTGCCCTTTTTGCTCTTTACTAAGCGACTTAATTTTCAAAGATCTTGCAAGAGCTGCTTGATATATTTCTTTTATTGAAATTGAGCCAAAAGTAAGATAGGTTGATATGCGAGAGCAGCTTGTAAAGGCGCTAACTGGCGATGACATTTCTTTGCTATAATTTTGCCCTCTAAATTGCAAAAAATCGTCAAATATTTTTAGCCCATTATCTCGACCACCAATTTGGGGCGATAAAATTTGATCATGACCAATATTAAATTTTTGGGCACAAATTATTGGATCGCAATCTTCATTAACAAAATTTATATAATTTGGAGGCGCTATTATATTTTTTGACATTGTTTTATGCCAGCTTAAAGCCCAGCCATCACGGTTTTTTAAATTTCTAATTACACCATTTTGTACATATTCTTGCCATTTAATATTATTTTTAATGCAGAATTTTTTAACATTAATGTCTCTTTGATAGGTCCAGTAATTGCCGGTTTCTTGATGTGAAAATATCTGATTAATATTATATTTTTTGTGAAGCTGGTTTAATATATTTATTATTTCGCCGTTTTTTGTAACTAATTTGGCATTAATATTGGCAATATTTTTTTGCAAATCTATCACTGATTCTTTAAGGAATTTATAATGTCTATAGCTAAAATCATCTTGATTAAATAGTTCTTGTTCAAAAACAAATAATAATAAAATAGGAAGCTCTTGCAAGGTTGCCTGTTGCAGAGCTTGATGATCATGAATTCTTAAATCTCTTTTAAACCATATAATATTAATAGACACTATTTGTTAGATTTACTTTTATATATTGCTAAGCAAGGAAGAGTAAGATTAATATGCCAGCGATAATAAGGGCAATTCCTAATATTTCAAGGGGCCTGATTTCTTCTTTAAAGAATTTTTTAGATAATAATAATGAAAATATCATTTCAATTTGGCCAACGGCCTTAACATAAGCAACATTGGTCAAAGAATATGCGCTATACCATCCAGTTGATACCATTAATGTTGTTATGCCAACTACAAGACCATTTTTAAAGTAATTTTTGACAGCAATTATTTGGTTTTTATCTTTGAAATAAATATAAAAGCCAACAAAAATAGCTTGAGCCAATAGCAAAAAAACAATTGTAAAAGAGGCGTTTATAATTATTGGGGTAGTTGTTAGGCTTAATGTTGAGTTTTTGACAAATAGCCCAGAGGCTGCAAAGCTTGATCCAGATAAAATACCCATTTTAGCTGAAGGGCTCGATAATGATTTAATAATATGGCTAAATGTAATATTATTTTGGGTAACAGAAATAAAGATAAGGCCAATAAAGGCAATGATTATTGCCGCCATTCCCATTAATGAAATTGACTCATTAAAAAAAATAATACCAATTATAGCGCTTTGAACGGCGTCTGTTCTGATATAGGCTGTTCCAACAGCAAAATTTTTACGTGAAAAAAGACATACTAAAAAATAAATACCAATAATTTGAGCAATGCAGGCAATAGTAACATTAAATAAAAATTTATTATTAATATCAGGCATATTATAGCCAAATAACAGAAGTAAAATAAAGGCAATAAGCGCAAAAGGAAAGCCAAAAATAAACCTAACCCATACGGTAGTTATGTCGGGCAAGAATTTTGCCAAATGTTTTTGCGAGGCATTTCTAATGGTTTGAATAAAGGCGGTGACAATTGAAATAAGGATCCACATAATAATTTAATAAATGACTAATCGCAGCTTATTTTAAGGTAATAATAATAAAATTTGCAATGCGATTAATGGCAAAATTTCTATTGTGATAAAATTGGTTTGAGCCCAAATTTGACATTATGTTGAAAATATGATATAATTAATAAAGGGCTAGAATTAAAATATTAGCTATATGGGTATTTTATTTTTAGCTGTTTTTAAAATGATATTATCGACCTAATCGATAATTTAAATATTTGATTTGTAAATTATGGCAATTTATCTCAATAATCAAGCTCTTGGTGAATTTTTTAAGCGTGAAATACTTGAGGATGATATTAATAAAGATAAAAGTGAATATTTTGACATGTTAAGGTATCAGGAGGCGCTAGACAATCAGGGGAATCCAGTCAATTTTCTAGATAATTTTATTACACAAGCCGAGGGTAACCCAAAGACAAAACTTTCTTTTTCAATAAGGGGCGAAATTGTTCCTGAAGATATGCAGAAATTATCAGAGGTGGACTATGATTTAGAGATACTCAGAAAATTGATGCCTGACATTTTAGAGCGATACAAAAAATGCCATAAAGTCGAAAATATAGAAGTTGGTTTTAAATGTATGATTGATATAAAAGGGGTGGGGGAATTAGAATTAAATGATATTGAAAGGGTAGCTAAAATAAAAGACGCTAAATTTGTAGAATTTATTCAAATTAGTAGTGGCAAAAAAATTGAAAATATTGATGAAGTGGTCGAGAAAGCTAATTCCTCAAAGTTGGTAGATAGAGCCGGAAATTTTATTGAAATAATGGATCAGTTTAAAATAAAACATAATTTTATTGAAGTAGACGATGGATTGGAAAATCTTAGGAAGCTTCTGGGTGCGATGGAGTGGTTAGATGGCACTCTAGACGGCAAGGCTAGTCATGATCGTGCAGAAGATTGCAGGCCCATTATGCGTCCAGGCAATAAAGGTGCATGCGCACCATTTAAAGGAGTAGGTAATAGTAAGTAGTTTGATAGATGATGGAGTCATGGGGTCAGACCCCAATTTTCCCCTAATGACTTAATAAAGATTATAATTATTAAGCTCAATCAATTTAGCCAATTGAATGATATTTAAAGCCATATTTTATTAAATCTGCCTTATTAAAAATATTGCGAAGATCGATTATTATTTTTGATTTTGTAAGATTTTTAATTTTAGATAAATCTAATTTTTGATATTCTTGCCACTCTGTGGCAATAATAATGGCGTCGCAATCTTTTATTGCTTGATATGGATCTGGGCAATATTTTATATTTTTATAATTTTTTAATGCTATTTGGGTGTTATAAATTGCTTTAGGGTCGTGGGCATTTATAATCATGTTTAAATCTAGTAATTTTTTGGCAATATTTATTGCAGGTGAATATCTGATATCGTCGGTATTGGCTTTAAAGGCAAGTCCAAGTAAGGCAATTTTTTTATTTGATAAATTATGCCCTAATATTGCTTGGATCTTTTTTATCATTAGATCAATGCGATTAATATTTGAATTATAGGCGGCATTGATAATTGAAAGATCGGTGTTATTATCTTTGGCAATTTTTAATATAGCTTGAATATCTTTTGGAAAGCAAGATCCTCCAAAGCCAGGGCCGGGATTAAGAAATTTCTGACCAATTCTAGAATCAAGGCCTATTCCTTGAGATAAGGTTTTAATATCGCCATCTAAAATCTCGCATAAATTAGCCATTTCATTGATGAAGGATATTTTAGTAGCTAAAAAGGCATTAGAAGCATATTTTATAAGCTCGGCAGTAATTATGTCGCTAAATATTATTTTGTGATTAGCTAAGGGCTGATAAATTTTGGCTAATATTTTTTTGCCCGCCTCATCTTCGCAGCCAATAATAATGCGGTCAGGATTTAAGAAATCATCAATAGCAAAGCCCTCGCGCAAAAATTCAGGATTTGAGGCAAGGCTTATTTGATTATTAGGGTTAATTTTATCAATTATTTTTCTAATTCTGGCTCCTGTGCCGGCTGGAACAGTAGATTTGGTTATTATAATTTTAGGAGTTTTGATAATATTAGCTAAATTATTTACCACATTAAGAACATATGACAGATCTGCGCTACCATCTTGATCTTGTGGAGTGCCAACAGCTATAAAAATTGCTTGTGAGTCACTAATTGCACTGGCTAAATCATTGCTAAATCTGATCTTATTTTTTGAGGCAAGGTCGGATATTAATTCTTCAAGTCCTGGCTCATATATTGGGATGATATTTTGCTGTAATTTGCTAATTTTGGATTTGTCATTATCAATGCAAATAACTTCATGACCAATTTTAGCAAAACAT
>JAUROA010000011.1 GCA_030835745.1 Alphaproteobacteria bacterium | reverse complement strand
GCGCCAACACTTCCCTGATAAGCAATAATTTTTTTGGTCATTTTTAAATTTAAACTAATTAATTGACTTAAATATAATTATAAAAATAATGTATATATGTTTATGATTAAAATCAATATATTAATTAATGACAAATAAATGGACTAGAGATTCATGGAGAAGTTTGCCAATTAAGCAACAGCCAACATATAGCAACCCTGAATTACTAAGTAAAATTGAGCAAAAAATATCGGCCTATCCCCCTTTAGTAACTTTTGACGAAATTGATGATTTAAAAAACCAATTAGCAAATGTTGCTAATGGCAAAGCATTCCTGCTTCAAGGTGGTGATTGTGCAGAGAGTTTTGCAGAATTTTCTCACAATAATTTACAAGGCTTTTTTCGTACCATCATGCAAATGACTATTGCTTTAATGCATGGCACAAAAAAACCAGTAGTTAAAGTTGGCAGAATTGCAGGACAATATGCCAAGCCCAGATCTGATGACAATGAAATTAAAAATAACATTACCCTGCCAAGTTATCGCGGCGACATAATTAATGCAATTGAATTTGAGCAAGATGCAAGAATTTCTGACCCATTAAGACTTATTGATGCTTATTTTCACTCTGCAGCTTCACTTAATTATCTTAGATCACTTGCTCAAGGAGGTTATGGCAATCTTGAAAAAATCAGCCAATGGAATGAAAAATTTGCCCACAGCCTTAAAAGTAAAAAAGATACTGAAGAAGTAATATCAAAAATTAAAGATAGCCTTAATTTTATTAATGCGTGCGGCCTTGACTACAAGCTAATTCCCCAACTTACAACTGCTAGCTTTTTTACCTCGCACGAAGCTTTATTATTAAATTATCAACAATGTTTTATCCAAAAACATGGCGATAATAACAAATATTACGATCTTAGCTCACATATGTTATGGATTGGCGACAGAACTCGCAACCCTAAAGAAGCCCATGTAGAATATATGCGTGGCATTTCAAACCCTATAGCATTTAAAGTTGGTCCTTCAATAACGCAAGATGACTTATTATCACTAATTGATATATTAAACCCTAAAAATGAAGCTGGTCGTTTAACCTTAATATGTCGCATGGGTCATGACAAGGTTGAAAAGCTTTTGCCACCTTTAATTAAAGCAGTAAAAAATGAAGGCAAAAAAGTGGTATGGTCATGTGATCCAATGCATGGTAACACATTTAAGTCAAATAATGGCATTAAAACTCGTAAATTTGATGACATATTAAATGAAATTAAATCATTTTTTACTATTCATAACTCAATAGGAACATATGCTGGAGGTATTCATTTTGAAATGACCGGACAAGATGTTACAGAATGCCTTGGCGGCAATCAAGAAATTAGTGAAATTGATCTAAAAAATCGCTACCATACCCATTGTGACCCTAGATTAAACAGCTCTCAAAGTGTTGAATTAGCATTTATGATTGCTCGAGATTTAGCAAAATTCAGCACTAAATGACCAAATTAACCAAAAAACATGGTGTTATTGCAATTGTTGGCGCCCCTAATGTTGGCAAATCAACATTAACTAACGCCATAATTGAACAAAAAATATCAATAACCTCACCAAAAGTTCAAACAACTAGAAGCTCTATCAGAGCAATATATAATCATGATCAAAGTCAAATTATATTAATAGACACTCCTGGTATTTTCATACCTAAAAAAGATAAAATACTAGAAAGAGTGATCGCCAAAAATGCCTGGCAAGCTTTAAGGCAATCAAACCATATTTGCTTTGTTATAGATGCTCAAAATGGCCTTAATCATCAAAATCAGCAAATTCTTAATGATTTAGCAAAAGAAAATATTCCAACAACAATCTTAATTAATAAAATTGATTTAGTTAAGAAAAGCAAATTACTCGATATTATAGCTAATTGCGCCAATCTCAATTTTAACGATATAATTCCAGTAAACGCTACTAAATCTTTAAAAGATGATAATGGTATAAAAATATTACAAAAATTCCTTGCTAGCAAATGTCAAAACCCTGATTGGCTATATAGTGAAGACCAAATTAGTGACGCCTCTATTAAATTTTTAGCCGAAGAAATTACCAGAGAAAAACTATTTCTAAAATTAGATCAAGAGCTACCCTACTCCTTATGTGTAAAAACCGACTCTTTCCAACATCTTGACAATAATGACATTAAGATACATCAAACAATCTTTGTATTAAAAGAAAATCACAAAAAAATTATCATTGGCAAAAGAGGGTCGCTACTTAAAGAAATAGGAATTGAAGCAAGAAATGAAATTAGCCAATTATGTCAGACTAAAATTCATTTATTTTTATTTATAAAAATCAGACCAAATTGGATGAAGGATGAATTTAATATAAATTCATAAAATATCGTTAAGATAGTTCTAATCTATACCATTATCTTTTAATATTTTTTTTGCCTCATTGCTTTTAATAAAATTTAGAAATTGCCTTGCAACATTCATATTATTGCCTGCAATAATTAATATTTTATATCGCGCTACAATATCATCTGATATGGCATCTGATATGGCATCTGATATGGCATCTGATGTGGCAATAATTTTTATATTATTATTATTATATATCTGGCTAGTAAGTAGTAAAGAATAATAATTATTATTATTTGTAATTGAAGCTGTAATTGGAGAGCGATCTTCTGTTATTTTAGTAAATAATTTAAAATCATTAAGATTTAGCTTTTTAATTAACTCGCCACCAATCTTGCCAGATGAAGAGCTATAATTGTCTAAAATCAGAGTTACCTTCTTGCTATTTAAAATCTTTAATGAATTTAATAAATTATTATCATTATTATATAATATTGGTGGAATTTTATTATTTTCATTAGAAGTTACCAAATTTAAGCTATCTTGACCAATTTCTACTATATTATAAATATCAACCAATCCTTTTAATTTAAGCGACTCAATTACATCGTCATTAGCAGTAATAAACACATCAGCAGCCTCACCCATATCAATATCGCCAATCAAATTATATGGCGAATTAAAACTTATTGAAGTTACAACATTATATTGCTTAGAATATTGGCGAGCTATTTTAGTCATTGCCACAGACAAACTTGGCTCTGTAAAAATAGTCAAATGCTTAGAGCTATTCAGCTCAGAAGCATTTGCACTATATATTAATACTGAAATAAAACAGTAAGTTAATTTTAATATTGCCAAGAAAGGTAATATTGCCCTTTTCATCAAACAGCCAACATTTTTTTGTTATCATTGTCAATTTGAGCGAATACGTCTTCCCAAGTTCCAGTAGTGGAAGCTTTACTATATTCTGTAACTCTATTTTCAAAGAAATTTGTATGCTCAACCCCATTTAGGATTTCGTCAAGCCATGTTAAAGGGTTGTCATCGATCATATATATATCTTTTAATCCAAGCTGATTAAGCCTTCTATCGGCAATATAGCGTATATATCTTTTTACTTCTCTTGAAGTTAGGCCCTCAATTGCACCCATTTCAAAAGCAAGAT